>NZ_JBVVUU010000030.1:0-31037 GCF_056032925.1 Aeribacillus sp. JST-2 | reverse complement strand
TCTTCCGGAGGTAACGCGGAAACAAGCCATATTTACAGCAATCGTCCGGGACTCCGATCTATCATGCCCTGTCTGAATTCAAGGGATGGTAAAAAAAGGTATACATATTCGTCTGTCATGGCAAGGGATGAGAGTCCGAAAGCGCTTACGGATGAAATTCAAAAAAATGGTTCGCTAACCTATGACTTACATCTGTTTTCAGGAATCAAAAAAGTTCCCACAAAGTCTTGACTGACTCGATTATCTCTTTGTCCAATTTTCAGAGGATGAGAACCAAGAGAATCCAAAAGCACTAGAGGAATTGCAAAAGAATCCGATCTGGAAAAGCATTAATGCAGTTAAAAACGACAAAGTATTCGTAAACGTTGTGGATCCGTTGGCACAAGGCGGTACAGCATGGAGTAAAATTCAATTCTTAAAAGCAGCGACTGAAAAATTGGCAAATGAATGATGCAGGGCGGGAATCATAATATGCGCTTAAAGATTCCTATATCCATTCTCATTTTATGTTCTTCACCTATTGCGTTTGTGCTCATAGTTCTATTATCTATACTTTATGGAGCGAAAGATATAAATTTCGAAACGGTTTGGGAGGCGTTCTTTCATTTTGATCCGGAAAATGTAAATCACCAAATTGTAATACATTCCCGTTTGCCAAGAGCGATTGGAGCACTTTTAATCGGAATTTTCTTGGCCATATCTGGATCGATCATGCAGGGAATGACGAGGAACTATCTTGCTTCCCCTTCGATTTTGGGAGTTTCTGACGGATCGGTTTTCGCTATTACACTTTGCATGATTTTCATGCCGGATGCATCATCTTTGAGCATGATAATATTTTCACTACTCGGTTCAGCCATTGCTGTTGGCTTCGTCTTCGGCGTGGCGTCGCTTATGCCAAACGGAATGTCACCCGTTCGAATGGCGATCATCGGAACTATTATTGGAACGTTTCTCAGCAGTATTTCCGCTGCCTTGTCAACGTATTTTCAAGTATCGCAAAACATCAGTTTTTGGTATAATGCCCGGCTGCATCAGATGGATCCCTTTCTAATAAAACTTGCGATTCCTTTTGCAATTGTCGGGATCATAATGGCTCTTTATATTTCCAAATCGCTCACAATTCTTTCTTTAGGTGAAGAAGTTTCTGTAAGTTTAGGACAGAAAACGGTGTTGGTCAAAGCGTTAACAATGGCCAGCACCGTCATTTTGACTGGTATTTCTGTTACCCTGGCAGGAAATATTGGATTTGTTGGTTTAATCATTCCGCACATAACCCGATTTTTAATTGGAATCGATTATAGGTGGGTTATTCCTTGCGCCGGAGTACTTGGAGGTATTTTTTTAGCACTGTCCGATATTTTAAGCAGATTTTTGAATTACCCGTTTGAGACTCCTATTGGAGTTGTCACTTCCCTAATCGGAGTTCCTTTCTTCCTCTATTTAATTTACAAGAGAGGAGGAGGAACATATGCATAAACAAATGGCGAGACGATTTTGGACAGTGATGCTGATCAGTATAGTCTTTATTTTTGCTGCAATATATGTCAGCTTAACAAACGGTGAATTTGATATTAAAGTTATCGATATAGTAAAGACTTTGCTGCGGGTTGATCCCAATTCTGAGCATGATTTGGTCATATTTGAATTTCGCTTGCCCCGTATTTTAATAGCTTCATTGATTGGATTTGGTTTCGCAGTGGCGGGTGCAACCTTACAGGGGATCAGCAGAAATGGACTTGCAGACCCTGGCGTTTTAGGAATCAATTCAGGGGCAGGAGCCGCTATCGTTATTTTTATGCTCTTTTTTGAAGGACAAATAACGGGAAGCGGATGGCTGTCAACTTTGGCAATGCCGCTGTTTGGTTGGATAGGCGGACTGGCTTCAGCACTATTGATTTATTTATTCTCATGGCGAAATGGAAAACTAGATTCCGAACGTGCGATTTTGGTTGGAATTGCAATAGGATTTGGGTTTGGGGCCTTGTCTATGTTTTTATCCTTGAAAATGAACCCTCAGGATTTTGAAATGGCGACAGTTTGGTTGAATGGAAGTATATGGAATGCTAATTGGAAATACATTGTCTCTATTTTGCCTTGGCTCGTCATATTAGTTCCTATTATTATAAAAAAATCGTATATACTCGACTTGCTTCAATTAGGAGAAGATAGAGCAATAGGACTGGGAATTCGTACGGAAAAAGAAAAAAATGTGTTCCTTTTATGCAGTATCGGAATTGTGAGCGCTTGTGTCTCTGTGGCAGGAAACATTGTATTTGTCGGTTTGATAGCACCGCACATCGCCAAGCGTTTGGTCGGAATCCATCATTTTTGGCTAATTCCCGTCAGCGGAACGGTCGGCATGCTTATGGTCATTGTCTCCGATTATATTGCCAGAACTGTTTTTTCTCCAGCTGAATTGCCTGTCGGGATTGTCATTTCCATCATCGGTGTTCCTTATTTCATTTATTTATTATTTAAAGATAGTAAAAAATGAGAGTTTTCTAATGAAACGTGGAATTGTGTAAATGATTCATAAGTTCAAAGGTCATCCCGCATCATCTTACCTAATTATTTTCATATAGATGAGAATCATCGTTCGGCACCATTTTGGCATTACTAAGCGATGTCTTAAATACTAGGTAAAGTCTTATGAACCATAGAAGGTGATCCATTCAAAAAATCGGCTACCCATCAGGTTGTTTTAATGAAGGAAGAGCCCGTTTTGCCCGTCAGAGAATAGAGTACCAGTTGCGAATACATATGTTTGTCGGCTTTGGAAAAGAGGTTGAAATGTTCAGTTGGAGGGTTGTAATTTTTGCCCCGATGATATCAATCCATGATATGGAGGCGTTTAACCATGCATAGGAAAAAAGATAAACAAGCTGATGTGATGGACAAAGATACTGCTGGCCGAGAAGTTAGCATTCCGAGTACTGAACAATTTTTAATACGTTCAAAAGAAAATCGGCAATACAAAGTTTTGCTTGGTATACCTGATGTGCCTCCTCCTCCTTCAGGCTTTCCAGTTATTTATTTCTTGGATGCTAATGCTATATTCGGAACAATGTTTGAGGCAGTCCGTATCCAATCAAGGCGGCCCGAAAGGACAGGAATCGTTCCAGCACTAGTAGTCGGCATCGGTTACCATATCGAAAAACCGTTTTCTCCTGAACGCTATTATGATTTTACACTGACTCCGCCAGCTTCGGAATTGTATTCGAGACGAGAGGGGACAGACAGACCAGAATATGGCGGAGCGGAACAGTTTTTGCAATTTATTGATGGGGAGCTTAAACCGCTGATCGAAAGCAGGTTCAAAATTGATAAAGACAGACAAGCGATTTTTGGTCATTCACTCGGCGGCCTCTTCGTATTACAAACATTGTTTACAAAGCCGTACGCCTTCAATACGTATATCGCAGGCAGCCCGTCCATTCATTGGAATAAATCGCTTCTACTTGATGCAGAGCAAAAATTTATCTCTAGTCTAGAAAATGATAAGCATCATATACGATTATTAATCACTGTAGGAGAATTGGAAAAATTCCATAAAAGCGGCATGAATGCGAACGCTAAAGAGCTTGCAGAACGACTATTACGACTTGATCAAAACAATTTTCACGTGGAATTTAAAGAATTTGAGGATGAAGGCCATGTGTCCGTGCTGCCGGCGTTGATTAACCGTGCTGTGAGGTTTGCACTAAGCGAAAAGCAGGGCACATAATCTGTCAAGGCTCTTATCATGCTTAATAAAGAGAGCGAACTTTTTTCAAAAATTTGAACTGAACCCAAAAAGTTAGACACGGAAATTTAGGCAACTGTTTGGGCATGAATTCGGTATTACACCGGACTCATGCCTTTTAATTTTGCCTTATATGTGATTCAGCATGGAATTTTTGGAAGAAACTCATCAATTTCTTGAAGTGGGAATGTCGAGAAATAAATGGACATTTCAAAAATATGTGATTTTGAATTATTTTTGTTCGAAATAATATTTACAAAAATAGCGAATATATGTATGATAGGAAAATAAAAATAGAAATCATTACGATTTAGGAAGGTAAGAAAATGTTTCGATATGTTAAAAGCATATTAATACTTTTAACAACAATTTTTTTGCTTGTCGGATGCTCACAGTCTTCCTCAAAAGAAAAGGAGAAGAGCAGCAAAGAATTAACATTGCTTTTTAACTTTCCAACCAACACACTCGATCCGCATTTAGACACGAACTATACGATAGTTCGTGCGGGAGTAGGAGAGACGCTTGTCAAAATTAGTGAACAGCAAAAAATTAAACCTTGGCTTGCAGAAGAATGGAAAAGTAAAGATGGGAAAAACTGGACGTTTAAAATTAGAGAAGGTGTTACATTCCATAATGGGAAAAAAGTTGATGCTCAAGCGGTGAAGGCCTCGTTAGAAAGAGCAATCAACGATAGTCCATCTGTTCAAGCGGCATTAAAAATCAGCAAAATGGAAGCCGATGGTCAATTGTTAACGATTCAAACGGAAGAAGTATTCCCGCAATTTCCTTCAGAGCTCGTACATCCAAATACAGTGATCGTCGATGTTGATGAAAAAGATATTGATAAAAGGCCAATCGGTACGGGGCCATTTAAAATTTCTTCTTTTGAGCCTGGGGTAGAGCTGAAGGTCGAACGATTTGAAAAATATTGGGATGGCAAAGCAAAGCTTGAAAAAGCAACATTTGCTTTCAATGAGGATGCCAATGCACGGAAAATGGCGCTTCAATCAGGAGATGCGGACATTATTTTTAGACCGCCGGTAGAAAATCTTGAAAAATTAAAAGAAGAAAATGTAAAAATAGAATCAGTTCCAAGTTTGCGTACACATCAGCTGTTTTATAATATGAAGAGCTCCTATATGAAAGATGAAAATGTGCGGAAGGCGATGGATGCTTTAATAGATCGGAAGGAAATTGTTGAACATATTTTAAATGGACATGCCGTTGAAGCGAAAGATCCTTTTTTGGCTGGCTCTCCGTTTGCGCCATCCTATGAAGAAAAGGAAAGCGGAATAGAGGCGGCGAAACAGTATTTTAGTAATGCAGGCTTTCAAGTAGAAGACGGAAAAGTTACGAAAGACAGAAAGGCCGTTCGGCTTAAAGTACTGACATACGCATCGCGTCCTGAACTTCCTTTAATTGTACAAATTCTCCAATCAAAGGCGAAGGAACTTGGCATAGAGATGTCGATTCAGCAAGTGGAAAATATTGATGAGTATTTAGCGGCCAATGATGATTGGGATTTTGCTACATACAGCAGTGTGACGGCTCCGCGCGGAGATGCGGCATACTTTTTGAATGCGACATACATGCCGAACGGAGCGCTGAACTACGCGAGTATTAACCATCCAGAATTAACAGCTAGCATTCAACAATTGAACCAAACGGTAGACGTGAACGAACGGAACAATTTGGCGAAGAAAGCATTAAAAATCATTGATCAGAAGACTCTCCATTCCTTTATCTTACATCCAAATATTATTGTTGCCTATCGTGGCGGAGTAAAAAATTGGGTGACTAGTAAAAGCGAGTATTATATGTTAACAAAAGATTTGGATGTGGAAGGGTAAATGATTCAAGTAGCGAAACGATTCATAGAGTTCATCATATTTTTACTTCTGCTGTCTTTCATTAGTTTTATATTTATAAAACTAGCACCTGGCGATCCTGTCAAACAGATGCTTCAAGTAGATGAAGTGTCCGTTACGAAAGAACAAATTGAAGCGCTAAGAGAAGAACTGAAGTTACATGAACCTATATACGTTCAATATTGGTATTGGTTGAAACGATTTTTCGAGTTTGATTTAGGCCATTCCTATATAACAAAGCAGCCGGTAGTTTCTGAGTTGTTATCAAGGTTTCCTGCGACCATTACGCTCACATGCACTTCTTTAATCGTAATGATTCTGATTTCTATTCCTTTAGGCACTTTATCTGCACTCTATAAAAATAAATGGGTGGACCATATATGCCGTTTGTTTGCACTAGTCGGTTCATCCATCCCCAGCTTTTGGCTGGGGCTCCTTTTCATTGAATTATTTGCCGTTCAATTAGGGATATTGCCAAGCATGGGAAAGGGAACGATTCAACACGTCATCCTGCCATCCCTTACGTTAGGAATCGCGATGTCAGCTGTTTATGTCAGATTGCTGCGTTCCAGTTTACTAGAAAGCTTGAATGAGGACTATGTGAAAGCGGCAAGGGCAAGAGGGATTAGTGAAAAACGGATATTTTTATTCCACGTTTTCCGCCGTTCTTTAATTCCAGTCATAACGATTTTTGGTATGAGTCTTGGGAGTTTAATAAGCGGCACAGTTGTCATTGAAGTACTGTTTGCATACCCGGGAATTGGAAAAATGGTGGTAGATGCGATTATTCGCCGGGATTACCCGGTCATTCAAGGGTATGTATTGTTTATTACGATTTTGATTGTCTTGATTAATATATTCGTTGATATTTGCTGCCGTTATTTAAACCCTGAGATACGTTTAAAAGGAGTAGAGAGACGTTGAAAATGTTTAGAAAAATGTATTGGACGCACTCACGAACGCTTCTTTTTATACTATTTGCCTTTTTTCTTGTCATCTTGACAGCTCCGCTGCTTGCTCCATATGATCCGTTGCAAATCAATATGAATGAACGTCTGCTGAAACCAAGTGCGGAGCATTTTTTCGGAACGGATTATTTGGGGCGAGACTTATTTTCTCGCATACTAGCGGGAGGGCAAGTAACGGTCGGAACGAGTATTCTCGTATTGGGCATTGTTTTGTTGATCGGCGTTCCGTTAGGCATGTTTTCAGGATTTGTCGGAGGCCGTTTCGACCGTTATTTGATGAGAATCATAGACGCTTTTCTAGCTTTCCCTGATTTTATTGTCGCAATTGTACTGAGCGGTATTTTAGGCCCCGGTATGTTAAATTTAATTTTTGCAATCGTTGTAGCGAAATGGGGAAGCTATGTGCGGCTTGTCCGCAGCACGGTGTTATCTGAGAAAGAAAAAGATTACATTTTAATGGCGGTTGTCAATGGTTTAAGCACATTTCAAATTATTCGTAAGCATTTGCTGCCCCATGTCGTGGGAAATGTGTTCGTTTTAGCGACGTTGGATCTTGGAAAAATTATTTTGTTGATCGCTTCCTTATCTTACATCGGCTTAGGAGCGCAGCCGCCAACTCCTGAATGGGGGGCGATGTTGAACGAAAGTACACCATATTTTCACACCTCGCCATATTTAATGTTTATTCCTGGAATTGCCATTATGTTTACTGTTCTAGTTTCTAATTTAGCTGGTGATGTATTGCGAGACCGTTTTGATGTAAAAGGATAAAGGGGAGATGGTATGTCATTATTAACTATTGATCAAATGCAAATTAATTTTCGAAATAAGCCGATTGTTGAAAATGTGAATATAACTGCCAGAAAAGGAGAATGGTTTACATTAATTGGCGAAAGCGGCAGCGGCAAAAGCATCACAGCTTCTGCGATTGGAGGGCTTCTGCCGAAAGAAATGTGGATAGCCGCCGGGCATATTCAGTTTGACAACAAGGATATGACTCATTTATCGAAAAAAGAATTTCAGAATTTACGGGGAAAAGAAATATCTTATGTCTTCCAAGACTATCAAAGCTCGTTTACTCCTTTTATAAAAATCGGTAAGCAAATGGATGAAATGATCCAAACTCATTGTTCTTTAACTAAAAACGAAAGAAAAGAAATCGCTTTTCAAGCATTGGAAGACGTACAACTCCCTGCAAAACGCGTCTACAATAGTTACCCTTTTCAATTAAGTGGCGGACAGCTGCAGCGTGCATCCATTGCTATGGCCATTATGCTGAATCCGAAATTGCTTATTGCTGATGAGCCTACCACTGCGCTTGACAGTATGACAGCAGCACATGTGTTAGAGGTCATCGCGAATATCAAAGAGAAAATCAATTGTGCAATATTATTTATTACACATGATTTGAGGCTTGCTAGGAAATATTCCGATACTGTTGCAGTAATGAAGAAAGGGGAGATTGTCGAAACAGGGACGAAAACAAATGTTATTTACCATCCTCGTCATCCTTATACCAAGCAATTATTGAGTGCCGCTCCAACCTTGCCGAATAAAATGCATGAAGTGATCACGTGAAGGCCGAGCGGTCATTCAGCGTTGTACCAGCGATGAGGCGTATTGCCTCGCCTGTTAAACTGGATTTTGCAATGGAAAGGAATATGTCATGATGGAAGATCTATTATTGGCCAAAAATATCAAAAAAATTTATGCTTCAGGTCATCAAGCAGTCAACGGGGTGTCGATATCGATACAAAAAGGCGAATGCGTCGGGCTTGTCGGTGAAAGCGGCAGCGGGAAAAGTACATTGGCGCGCTGCTTGCTTATGTTAGAAAAAATAAGCGAAGGCGAAATTTTTTTACATGACCAACCATTGCATAAAATGACTAAAAGAGAAATTCGAAAAATTCGCCATTGTATGCAAGCGGTGTTTCAAAATCCGGCAGCGGCTTTAAATCCAAAACGAAAGATCATCGATTCTGTCATGGAGGCATTAGATACACATCGTAATATCTGCCCCATTTATTTGCAGGATGTAAGAGAGCACCGTGAATTATGCGCAAAGCGGCTGCTAGAGATGGTTGGGATGACGGACCGCTATCTTTATCGCTATCCCCACGAGTTAAGCGGAGGGCAAAAACAACGTGTTGCCATTGCTCGTGCGATTAGCATCCAGCCGTCTTTGATCATTTTAGATGAACCGACAGCAAGCTTAGATGTCTATACACAAGGGCAAATATTAACTCTTTTAAAGGAGCTGCAAAAACAATTGGAATTATCCTATCTATTTATTTCCCATGATCTCCCGTCGGTTCATTTTTTAAGCGAGCGCATTTTGGTAATGAAAGATGGGGCTTTTATTGACTGCTTTCAAAAGAATGATATATTCTCTCAAGCCCGCCACCCATATACAAAAATGCTCATTCACTTGTTTGAAGGTTAAGGGGGATAATAATGACTCACCGAACTTATCTATCTTTGGCGATTCCGCTTATCATTTCAACGATCACCACCCCGTTATTAGGAGCTGTCGATACGGCAGTAGTGGGACAGCTTCCTGATCCAGCGTATATTGGCGGCGTAGCTGTAGGGACGATGATTTTTAATACGATGTATTGGTTGTTTGGCTTTTTGCGGGTCAGTACGTCCGGCTTTGCCGCACAAGCTTATGGTGCGCAAGATGCCAAGCAATGTTTTTTATATTTCGTAAGACCGTTCCTCATTGCGTTAGCCGTCGGCATTCTATTTATCCTCGTTCAATGGCCGATGAAGCATATCGCATTAACGCTTATTCATCCGGATGAGAAAGTCATGACTTTCACGGACGAATATTTTTCGATCCGCATTTGGGGAGCCCCGTTTACGCTGGCGAATTACGTCATTCTAGGATGGCTCATGGGAATGTCTCGTGTTAACATTTCGCTATTTTTACAAGTATTTATGAATCTATTAAATGTTGTACTTGATTTGTTGTTTGTGAACGTTTTTCATCAAGATGTGAATGGTGTAGCTGCCGCTACATTGATTTCAGAAGTGGCTGCATTTCTCATTGGAATGTATATCGTGTTAAAGTCTTCCGATCTTCGCCTTTTCTCCATTCCTAGCAGCGAGCTGTGGAATGCAGGAGAATTTAAGAAGATGATGGCGGTCAATCGGGATTTGCTTATTCGCACGATTTGTTTGTTAACCGTGTTTAATCTTTTTACAGCGAGAGGTGCCTCTTTTGGTACCGAAATACTGGCAGCCAATGCCGTTCTCATTCAAATTCATTACATCATGGCGTACTTTTTAGACGGATTTGCCAATGCCAACAGTATTCTCGTCGGAAAAGCTGTCGGTGCAAAGGATGAAGCTTTGTATAAACGCACTTTATCGTTGACAGGGCAATGGGCGATAATTTCCCCCTTGTTTATGATGCTTATTTATATACTGTTTAAAGATTCGATCATTCCTGTTTTTACGAAAAATCAGAATGTGATCGAACTGGCCAGCTCCTACAGTATTTGGGTCACGATATTTCCACTTGCGGCAAGCTTCGGTTTAATTCTCTACGGTGTTTTTACAGGAGCGACCATGACCAATCCGATTCGCAATTCCATGCTGATTTCTCTTGCAGTATATATTGTTTGTCTTTTCATTTTGATTCCGATGTATTATAACCACGGTTTGTGGCTTGCTTTTATTGTTTTCAGCCTCGGTCGGTCTGTGTTTTTAGCTATGTATGTTCCAGCATTAAACAGAACTTTATTCAAAAAATGAGGTGCCGGTGATCTTAAGTGCTGAGTCTATCAAACGATTGGACACATAAAGATATGCCTTAACTTACAGATCACGATCACTGTATATGCTGGATTTTTCATTTAGCAAAGAAACATAGCAATTATTTTTGATCATCTCGTGCATCATGATACTAGCGGAAAATGAAGGATGTTATAATACTTCAGTCATCATCAATTTTTGAAAAGGGAGCATGAATGAGTTGGAAATAAATCATCGTTGTTGAAACAGTAGAATCCAACCAAAAAGTTACCGTGTAAAAATGTTGGAAAAGAATCATCATTGTTGGAACGGCAAGCAATGTCGGGAAATTGGCATCATGTGGGCGAGTTAAAAATGTGCGACAAAAAAGCAAGCAAGAGACCGACTTTCCCGTGGAATGTACGTGATGATTCGTCAAAGATTTGCTGCCAAAAATTTGCCTGAATTGATCGGCGTGATCAATGAAAAAAATAGCCACCGTGTTTTTTTTTCGAAGATAAAGGATTTACATGCAGTCCTGATTTATTGGCCCGCCTTTTCATACGGCGGTGCTTCATACTCGGAATTTGCGAAACATTTGTGAATGATTGTGAGAGGAGAAAAACAGATGAATAAAGCATTGCCCATCATGATTCAAGGTACGCATTCCGATGCGGGAAAAAGCGTGATTGCGACAGGTTTTTGCCGAATTTTTGCGCAGGACGGATATCGAACGGCGCCGTTTAAATCACAAAATATGTCACTCAATTCGTATATTACCGTTGACGGCAAGGAAATCGGCCGCGCCCAAGGAGTGCAGGCGGAGGCGGCAAGAACGGTCGCAACGGCGGATATGAACCCGATTTTGATCAAGCCTGTGAGCGATCACACTTCACAAATTGTTGTGAACGGTAAGCCGTATCAAAATTATAAGGCAGCAGCGTATCGGCAGGAATTTTTTGAACTTGGTTTGCAGGTGATTAAAGAAGCTTATCATCATTTGGCAAGTACATATGAGCGAATCGTTATAGAAGGAGCGGGGAGCCCTGCGGAAATTAACTTAAATGATCGCGAGCTTGTCAATATGCGCATTGCCCGGTTAACAAACGCTCCTGTCATTCTTGTCGGCGACATTGATAGAGGCGGTGTATTTGCGAGTTTAGTAGGAACATTGCAGCTGCTTGAGCCTGAAGATCGCGATCGCGTAATTGGGGTAGTGATTAACAAGTTTCGCGGGGATATTTCCTTGCTGGAGCCGGGACTTCGCTGGTTTGAAGAGTATACAGGCAAACCGGTTTTAGGGGTCGTACCATATATTTCTAATTTAAACATTGAGGCGGAAGACGCCGTCATATTAGATACGTTTCCACGTACAAATGAGAAAACTAGCGAGATTGATATTGCTGTTATTCATGTTCCTCACATTTCGAACTTTACCGATGTTGACCCGTTTCTATATGAAAAGGATTGCCATGTTCGCTATGTAAAGGAGGCAAATGAACTCAGAGAACCGGATGTTGTCATTTTGCCGGGAACAAAAAATACAATTGAGGACTTATTGCTTTTGCGAAAATCCGGCTTTGCGGATGCGATAGAAAAGCTTTATCGAGCGAAAAAATCAGTCATTGTCGGCATATGTGGCGGTTATCAAATGCTCGGAAGGGAGATTTCCGACCCTTATCACGTAGAAACATCGATAGGGAGCGCAAACGGATTCGGTTTTTTCCCGATTCGCACCGCCATGATGAAAGAGAAAAGGACGACTCTTACAACAGGGATGGCCCACTTTGCTGATTGTAGTGTGCCGGTGGAAGGCTATGAAATTCATATGGGAACAACTTCTTATGAAGGGGACGTATCGCCATTTATTACGACGGAAGAAGGAGTTGACGGCTGCATAAGCCAAGACAGCCTCCTAATTGGAACGTATTTTCATGGCATATTTCATAACGATGAGTTTCGAACGGCATTTTTGAATTTGATAAGAAAAAGAAAAGGTCTTCCGGCGATTTATGAGCGGCCATCAATGAAAAACATTCGTGAAGAAGCCTTTGACCGGCTTGCCGATTGTCTCCGGAAGCATGTAGACATCGAGTTTATTTATCGGGAAATGGAACGGTTTCAAAGCAAATCTTTTTTCTAAGAAATAAACGGAAATCTGATATGTTTGTTCGCCTCTTTACATTTATATGGAAATCTTTTTTGCACTGTGATTTTAGCTGTCTGTTTTTTTATAAAAATCCGGGAGGAAACGGTCATGCGGTTAACAGATGAAGAAGTGCAATCTCTTTTACAAGAGATGGAAGATTGGAAGCTTCTTGAAGAGCGATGGATTGCAAGAAAGTACCTCTTTCAAGATGATTTGCAAGAAATCGAATTCGTGCGGAAAATTTCGGACATTTCTGAAGAAGTAAACCATCATCATTTCTATTGACTATAAGTTCATCACGGTAAAAATTTCGTCTCAGAGAGCGAAAGGACTCACAAAGCTTGATTTCGAACTGGCGAAAAAATATGATGAAGCTTATGAAAAAATAAAAGCAGGGTAAGAACGGAAAAAAGTGGATTATATGTGAAGCAGATGACGTGTAGAAAGCCGCATTTTCCGCCGCACCATAAGTTACGATATAAGGGACTTCTTTCTTCTTGAGAAGGAGAGCGGTTTTCAAAAAAATGATGCGATTTAAAAGGCATCCTGTTTTTCTCGAATAGATGGGCAGCTGAAATGATGCGGAGCTGCAAGAAGCGTGTATATGGTCTTTTTGGGGAAAATCTGCATTTATGGATAAAAAAAATGACGAAATTTTGCACACACAAAGCAGGCAACAAGGATGTTAGTTGATGTTGTTGAAGGAAAACTTTTAAGTGATCGGATCATGTCATAGCACCATTCAAGATATCATTGACAATGTTGAAGGAAAACAACCTGCCGAATTTAATCGTATGACCATGACCGAAGCGCTGCAAAAATCCTTTTGATTTACCGCGAAGCTTCGAAAGAATTATTTATACACCGCAGCACACTTGAATATCGCATTGAACGTGTTGAAGAAATACTCAATGTTGATTTAAATCATGCAGATATGCGCTTTGAGCTCATGATGGCATACAAGCTGTATAATTTGTTTGATTTTGACCGAAGCGAGCTGGCAAAAAGGTGAATTCTATTGATCGAGCAAAGGATTTTGGAACGGGATAAAGTCCGGCGGAAAAAACGGTTAAGCTATCGGGCAAGCGTGTAAAAAACATCTCCTGCGAATTTATGAATGAATCATTTCTGACACGTATTGGAAAGCTTTAGCAAGCTTAAAGAATTTAAACTCTAAGCGAAAAAAGGCAAATGAAACTCCGGCAGATGAGCCAATCTCCCTTGCCGGAGTTTTCTTTTTTTATGTGTTTTGCAGCCCATACAATCATTTTTTACACGATATTTAAACGCCGTGCTCGGCTGCAACTTCTATGTGCTGAAACGTTGTGACGTCAAATAATCCTAAATCTGTAATTTTGAGCTCTGGAATGACAGGCAAACTTAAAAAAGAGAGCGTGAGGAAGAGATTGAAATGCCGATGTTTGCTCACTTTGTGCAAGCTGCTGTTCAATTCATCGAGTTGATGGGCGACGATTGGATATGCTTGATCTGACATCAATCCGCCGATCACAAGCGGCAAAGAGGCGAGCGGCTTTCCATTCTTTACAACGACAAGGCCTCCGCCGATCTTCTTTATTTCTTGAATAGAGCAGATCATATCCTCATCGTTTGTGCCGGCAACGATTAGATTATGGGAATCGTGGGCGACGGTTGTGGCAACCGCGCCGCTAGTTAAGCCCAATCCTTTCACAATGGCAAGGCCGATGTTGCCAGTGTTTCTGTGGCGCTCGAGCACAGCAAGTTTTGCCAAATCTTTTTCAACGGAAGGGACGAAGCAAGAACCGTCGCTCGGAACTTCCATCATTCTCTTGACCGTTTCAATTTGATTTGGAATAATTTCGATGACATGTGCTTTTTGATTGGTTTTCACATGGATGGCCAAACGTTCTTTTGTTACTTCGTTTATGTTTAGATGAACGGAATTTGTTGATAAAACAGGCCGTTGTTTTGCGGTTGCTAAACCTAAATATCGGCCGTTTTCAGCAACCACTTTTCCGGCTTTCAAAACTTTTGCAATTGGCAACGTTTCTAAATTGTCGACTATCAAAAAATCAGCTGCATATCCGGGTGCTATCGCTCCTTTTTGCGATAGTCCGAAACATTGGGCGGCATTAATCGTTGCCATTTGAATTGCGATGAGAGGATCAAGTCCGTGTTCGACGGCGAGACGAATATGATAATCAATGCTTCCTTCGGCAATCAAGTCGTCTAAATGCTTGTCATCCGTGCAAAATAAACAGCGATGGCTGTTTTTTTCATTGACAACGCCGATCAAATCAGGCAAATTTTTTGCAGCAGATCCTTGACGGATCATGACGTACATTCCGCGAGCAAGGCGGTCTTTTGCTTGCTCTTTTGTCACACATTCATGATCTGTTTGAATGCCGGCCGCTCTGTAAACATTGACTCCTTCAATGCCAAGACCTGCGCCGTGTCCGTCGATCTTATATGCTGATGCCGTTAAAAGCTTGTCAATGATGCGGTCATCTAAATTTTGAACACCTGGGAAATCCATCACTTCCGCAAGCCCGAGCACCCGAGGATGCTTGTAAAAAGGTGCAAGTTCATCATCATTTAACACAGCGCCGGCATTTTCAAACGAAGTCGCCGGAACGCAGGAAGGCAGCATGCAATACACATCCAAATCAAGACCTTCTGAGTCCTCCAGCATAAAAGAAATGCCTCGCGTTCCTTCGACATTGGCAATTTCATGTGGATCTATGATAACGGTTGTGACGCCGTGGGGCAAAACCGCTTTAGCGAACTCCTTCGGTGTGACCATCGAAGATTCAATATGGACATGGGAGTCGATGAAACCTGGAACGATGAACTGATTCTCGGCATCAATAATTTCTATTCCGTCATATTCTCCGATACCGGCAATTACCCCGTCCGCAATGGCGATATCTCCATTCATTATCTCTAAATTGAAAACATCGACAATTTTTCCGTTTTTGATCACAATGTCTGCCGGAATTTGTTTGCTTGCCACTTGGATTCGTTTCTTTAAAATGTTTTTGTCCATTCTCATTGATCCCTTCTATAAAACTCGAATTTCTTGAGTTTGACAGGGAGAGCCGTTTATCTCTCGTAGTCAAACTATTTACGGTAGTTTGGTAGAAACGTTTGAACCGTATTTCCAAACTTATACGAGAAAACCATTGTATTTTTAAGAAGAGATTATACGACTCTGATTTAAACAAAGCAAGATGATTGTTGCATTTTTTAACAAATTTTCGAAATGAGCAAAAAGAAGAGAAACGGTTCATGCTTTTTTCCTGCCGGTAAACGAAAAGTTGAGAATCACCGTTTCTCGGGCGGGTCGCAACAAATTCGTTTTAAAAATTAGGAAGAACGACTCCTCCATAAACAAAGGATAACATAATAAGAATGGCGGGGTGCACCTTCCATTTTTCTAATGCAAAGAACGATACAGCAGCAATGATAAGTGATTGGATCATCCCGAGCGAATGGGCGGAGTCTTTCATCATTTCCCAAGTTAAAAGCAGCATCATGACCGCAATGACAGGCTGGACAAGCAAGGTCATTCCTTTCACAACTAAAGATTCCCGATGGCGTTGAATCAATTTTAACAGTAGAATCAAAGCGAACGCTGATGGAAATACAGTCGCAAACAAAGCAATGAAAGCTCCCCACCAGCCGTAAACATCAAAACCGACGTATGCCGCAATCTTCGTTGCAATTGGCCCCGGCAAAGAATTTCCCAGTGCGAGCATATTGGAAAATTCAGCATTTGTCAGCCATTTGTAATGATTGACAATTTCCTCATACATCAGCGGTATGGAAGCGGGTCCTCCTCCATAACCGAGGATGTTGGCCAAAAAGAACCCGATGAATAAACTGATCCAAATTTTCATGCCGACATCTCCTTGCTTTGGCGCTTCCGTTTTAAATGGAAAGCTCCGTATGTTAAAAACAGCAGAATCACAATGGCAGGATGAATCGAAATCATCTGCAGCAGGCAAAACGAGACAATCATCAAGAGGATGCCCAGCCATTTTCCCAATCCTTTAATGGCCTTTGAAGAAAATTCGTAAGCCATCTGCCCGAGCATGGCTGCAATCACCGGCATAACAGCAGCAATCATACCGTTGATCACAGGTGAACCGCTTAAAGCCGTGACCATTTTGAACAATAAAATCATGGCTAAACAAGTAGGCAAAATATGTGACGCAACGCAAATAAAAGCGCCTAATGCCCCTTTTTGTTTATATCCTAAGTAAGCGGCCATTTTTGTCGCGATCGGTCCGGGCAAGGTATTGGCAATGGCCAATATTTCAGCAAATTCTTCATCTTTTACCCAATGGTATCTGGAAACGGCCTCATAACGGAATAACGGAATGACGGAAGGTCCGCCGCCGAATCCGAAAACTCCGGTTCTCAGCATGGCCATGATAAGATTTTTATAAGATGTTTGCATGTTCCTCCCCCTCAATCCATTATAATTTCATTCCCATGCGGCTCTTGTATCGTTTAATGAGAATTTGACAGTCAACGCTGACGACACCGCGCATCGGATACAATTTTTTAGTTAAAAATTTTTCCATTTCTTGATTATTTTTAAAGATTCCATGCATATGGAGCTTGCTTGGTCCAGTCATATGGTACAAGCTTGTAACGGCATGCTCCTCTGCCAATTTTTGTGCCACTTCCTCCAAATACTGCGGTTCTACTTCGACATTAAAAAAGGCGGAAACATGAATGCCGATTTTCGTCGGATTGATTACCGTCGTAAATTTTTCGATAATTCCTTTCTCGATTAAGTTGTTTATTCTCGCTTGAACGGCAACTCGAGACAAACCGATTTCTTTTCCTAAATCCGTATACGAAATCCGGCTGTTTTCGTGCAGCTTCTCCAATATCCGCTTATCAATGTCATCAATGTCTAAATTCGGAATGTTGTATTCAAATGCCATAAAAACCACCTTTGATTTCGTTTTGTTTATTATTAAGAAACTAAACTTTCTTTTAGTATACAAAATATATTTTATGATTTCTATAAAAAATAAAAAAATATTTTTTATTTACGAAACGAAAAAACTTTGTAAAAAAATTTAACAAATTCAAGGATCTTTCCTCGGCAGCTTTCTATAATGGAATCGAATTTTTTAAAAAAGCTTGCCAGAGGTGAAGAAAATGAAACGCACACATCCAGCTATCGTTATTTTCTTATTTTTTCTAGGATGGGTATTTATGTATGCAGACCGGAATATTTTGTCGCCAGTGATGGGAGAAATAGGTGAGCAATGGAATTTGAACAATAGTCAATTAGGTTTGATGTCCACTGTATTTTTTATTGCCTATTCGATCATGCAAATTCCAACAGGATTTTTGGCTGATCGTTTTGGAAGGGTGAAAGTTTTAGTAATTGGCTACACATTATTTGGCATTACCACTTTTTTGAGCGGATTGGCATCTTCTTTTGCTTTGTTTTTGTTGATGCGTGCTTTAACAGGTATTGGAGAAGGAACCTATTACGGTTCGCAATACGGAATTTCTTCCAACATTACCCCTAAAAAATACAGAGGCCTCGTTTCGGCAGTGATCAACAGCGGAATGGCTTTTGGCATTTCCCTTGGTTTTATTGCCGCAAGCTACTTCACGTACACCTTAAACAAAGGATGGCAATTTTCATTTTATCTATTTGCGATTCCAACGATTCTTGTTGCCATCTTGATAGGATTGTGTGTTCGCGATCAATCCGGCCATGAAAAAAAACAAGAAGTTTCCAATGTTCAAGATGGACAAAGCTTAAAACGGCTGTTTACAAAAAATCATCTGTTCGTCTACATTCTCATCTTCTGCTCTTTATATGGATTTTTCGGAATGCTGACTTGGCTGCCTTATTATTTGCAGACGGTAAAAGGGGTAGCCGGTTCGCAAACAGGGATCATTTCTTCTTTGGTGCCGTGGGCTTCGATTCCGGGGGCTATTTTCTTCGGCTATGTTTCAGATAAAGTAAAAAATAAAAAGCCGTTGATCATTTTTTTAGCTGTTGCTGGAGCTGTTTGCCAATTTGTCATCCCTTATGCGGAAAATTATTCGTTGCTGATAGCAGGATTAGTTTTTTACGGGCTGCTAGGAAAACTGGCGCTCGATCCCGTATTAATATCTTATATGGCTGAAATTACGCCGTCTTCCATGTACTCAAAAGTGTATGGTTTTTTCAATTTCAGCGGAATGCTTTCTTCCATTTTTGCACCTTATATTACGGGCTATTTTGCCGATATCACCGGGAAGCTTGAAATCGGTTTTTATTTGTCAGGTGTTTTGCTAATCATCGGCGCAGTCTTATTTCTGTTTACTGAAAGTTCAAATCGCATGTCCGATTTCGTTCAAAACAACAAACCGAGGGAGGAACAAGCAATATGAGCCAATCAATGATCGGAACCAAAAATATGGTTGTCAGTCCGCATTATTTGGCATCAGCAGCTGGCAGCCGCATACTGCAAAAAGGGGGAAATGCTTTCGATGCAGCGGTAGCGGTCAGCGCCTGCTTAGCGGTCGTTTATCCGCACATGACAGGGATCGGGGGAGATTCTTTTTGGCTGTTTTACAGCAGGAAGGATCAAAAAGTTCGTGCGTATAACGGCAGCGGCCGTTCCGGCTATAACGCCACGATTGAAAAATACGAAGGTTTGTCCGCCATTCCTTTTCGCGGCATTCAAAGTGTCATAACCGTTCCGGGGATGGTTGATAGCTGGGATGCCATCTTGAAGGAATACGGAAGGCTTTCATTGGCGGAAGTTTTAGAGCCAGCTATCGAATATGCGGAGAACGGGTTCCCTTTTTCCAAAGACCAATATGTCAACACAAGAAAAAATGTTCATATTCTGCGAGAGTTTCCGGAAACATCATCAATTTTTCTGCCAAATCATTGGGTTCCGAACCTGAATGAAAAATTTATCCAGAAACAATTGGCAAATACTTTGAAAGAATTGGCAGAAAAGGGAAGAGATTATTTTTACAAAGGCGGGTTAACAAAACGCATTGTATCGAGCCTTCAAGAAAAAGGGGGGCTTTTAATTGAAGATGATTTTGCGGATCATCGCGGAAATTGGGTCGAACCGCTGAACGGAACATACCGCGGTTATACAATATATCAAGTTCCGCCCAATTCACAAGGCTTTGTCGGGATAATGGCGTTAAATATTTTAGAAAACTTTGATTTTAAAACCATTCCGCACGGTTCTTTTGAATATTATCATCTATTGACAGAATCGTTGAAAAAAAGTTTTCAAGATCGCAACCAAGTATTGACAGATCCCGACTTCTACGCAATTCCGCTTCATAAACTGTTAAGCAAAACATATGCGAAAGAGCTGGCCGATTCGATCAGTCTGACAAAAGCAAGCGAAGTAAAGACGCAGCCTGTTGGAAACGACACTGCTCATGCAGCTGTCGTGGATGAAGAGGGAAATGCGGTTTCCTTTATACAAAGTCTTTATTTTGAATTTGGTTCATGTGTAGTGGCCGGTGACACAGGGATTTTGATGCAAAACAGAGGATCGTTCTTTTCCCTTGATCCGTCGCATGTCAATTGTTTGGCGCCGAGAAAAAGAACGTTTCATACGCTGATGCCTGCAATGGCTTTTAAAGATGAAAAACCGTATATTTTATACGGAACACAAGGAGGAGAAGGGCAGCCGCAAACACAAACTGCGATCATTACAAGAATGATTGATTATCAAATGAGCCCTGCAAAGGCAATACATGAGCCAAGGTTCGTGTGGGGAAGAACATGGGGAGAAGAGACGGAAGAATTGAAGATGGAAGGCCGAATCCCGCAAGAAGTGATCGAATCGATGATCAAAGCTGGCCATCTTGTAAAAGTTGTAGATGATATTGATAAAATTATGGGACACGCCAATGCCATATTAATGGATGAACAAGGCTTTTTACATGGCGGGGTTGATCCGAGAGGAGACGGTGCGGCAATCGGATGGTAATGGGTCTGCATGAAAATGCGGTCTGTAATTTGACAGTCGAACTTACGTTTTTCTGCAAAGCGGAATGAAAAACGTCCATATTGGGCTGGGGATTGCAGCTATTATCCGCTGAAGATGGATGTCAAGAGAAAAGCTTCGGCAAGGGAAAACCTGCAGAAACAATGATGGATCTGCAGGTTTTTATCATATGAATGCATTTTGAAGAAGCCTCAAACCTTCTTCATTTTTTTGTTCACAGCTGAAACAGAAAAATAGATTGACAAAAACAAAGCGGGCAGGAAAGTAGGTGTGCCGGTTTCTTTTTTGCTAAAATAAAAACAAAAAAATGGATAGACGGGAGAGAAATAATGGCAAAGGTGAAAAAAACAAATGCCATGCGGATTTTAGACCGGCACGGCATATCTTATAACATATATACTTACGAAAAAGAAGATGGAAAAATCGACGGGATATCGGTGGCAAATAAGATTGGGAAAGATGTCAAGTTCGTCTATAAAACATTAGTCGCTCAAGGGGCGTCCACAGAGATTTACGTTTTTGTCATCCCGGTTGCCTGTGAATTGGATCTGAAGCTGGCGGCAAAAGCGGCCGGAGAAAAAAACATCCACATGATTCCGGTCAAAGACTTGAATAAATGGACAGGTTACATCAGGGGAGGGTGTTCTCCCATCGGCATGAAAAAACATTATAAAACATTTATTGATCAAAGCGCCGAACAACTTGAGGCGGTGGTTGTCAGCGCTGGAAAAATCGGCATGCAAGTAGAGTTATCGGTAAAGGATTTACAAATGTTAACAAAAGCACAGTTTTGCAGCTTGATTCGATAACCGGCGAATGATGTTTGGATGAAGTATGTCGGCAGAAACAATACGAGGTTTGAAAGAATCCTTGAAGATCGGGGATTTTGCTCGATGAAGGGCATTTTGCAATAAGCCCGATATGGTAGAAATTGTTTGATGAAATGAAAAGAATGAAGCAATGAAAAACGGTCTTTTGATGGAAACAATTGAGTTGAAGACATGTGGACATAAAATAAAGATAAATGTCGTCGACCTCCAGTAGTGTACAACCCCTGGGGGATCGACGACTTTTCCATTTTATAGAAAATCAAAGCAAACCTTTGCAAAATAACACAATAGACAGTATTGATAAAATATCCTCCTTCACCTATAATCAAATTAACGAAAACACTCAAAAATAAAAAACCTTGAATTTATGGGACATTTTTGGGGTTTTTATCTTACCTATGAGGAATTAAAACCTGCGCTTGTTCTTTTCGCTGACCACCAATAATAACGTTTTTATCTTACCTATGAGGAATTAAAACTATCTTTCCCAATTCGATATTGTCGTCTGTGGTATCCGTTTTTATCTTACCTATGAGGAATTAAAACGTGACTTTGTAGAATTTCCCCATTGTTAAGCTCCTGATCAAAAAACCACTATAAAGGGCTTATTTCAAGTTCATAAAAATCCCAGCAGCAAGGCTCTTTTTTTGACATTCAATCAACAAAACACTGCATTTCATATCCATATTTCATCTCCTGCTCTTTTTTTCAAAAATTGGCTTTGAAAATCAGCAAACGAAAATTGTCAATAAGCCGTAAACCCTTTTCGGAATACGAGTATGAAAATGATCGAAAAAGAATCAGCAAGAATAAGATGTTGGAAAATTCTCTTATTCTTATAAGAAATCGTTTTGGAATATTCGCCAACAGAAACTTGCACTTAGAATCAGTTGAGAATGTACGTTCTTATATAGTATGATAGAATAGTTATCTAGTTTCATTTTGTTAAAAGGGTGTTTTGACATGAGTTCAGAAATTGCATCAACTGACACAGTGAGAACGTTTCAATATGGGGATAATCTCAAAGTAAAAATTGAACAAAATGACTGCATTTCCTTTTTACGTTCTTTAGATGATGAAAGCATCGACTTAATTGTAACAGACCCTGCTTATTCAGGAATGAATAACAAGCTGCAGTTGGGAAAGGGCAGGATCGTCGGCGAATATAAGCAAAAAGGAACAGAAAATGGAAAATGGTTTGCGGAGTTTGAAGACAGTGAAGATAATTATCATGTCTTTTTGCAAGAATGCAAACGGGTGTTGAAAAAAGATACAGGACATATATACATCATGTTTGATTCGTTTTCTTTATTAAGCCTAGGGCATTTGGTGAGGGATCACTTTGATGTAAAAAACCTTATCACTTGGGATAAAGTCAATATGGGCATGGGCCATTACTTTAGAAGAAGGCATGAATATATCATTTTTGCGACGAACGGAAATAACCGCAACATCCGAAACAGGTCCTTTCCGGACGTATGGCGGTTCAAAAGAATACACAATGCCAAATATCCGACCCAAAAACCGGTTGAGTTGTTCCAAGCGATGATTTATGCAAGCGCCGAACAAGGGTTTACGGTTTGCGACCCGTTTTTAGGGAGCGGTTCGTCAGCCATTGCAGCAATGATAAACAATTGCCATTTTATCGGCTGTGATATCGCCGAGAGATCGATTCAAGCAGCAAACGAGAGAATCCAGCATTTTATCGAAAAAAATGAAGACATCTTTCAACCAAAACCAAGCTATATAGAGGGAGAAAAAATATTTTGGCAATAAGGGACAGGTGTTAAAATAAAAATGGCATATTTGTATAAAACTCATTCATTATTCTTCGTTACTTCACCAAGAACTCCGTTTAAAATGAGACCTGAAATCGATTTGCTTGTGCAACATTTTTCAGGAAAACCTTGGAATGAAGAGACGCAGCTGGCTTTTGCCAAAAAATTATCGCAGGCTCCTTTTTTTGAAGGAGGAACTTCGTTAGATAGTGCATTTTCAGCCAGGGATCGGATTAATAGAGCGCCAAAAGCATTTGGTTTTGTTGATTTATCTCCAACCGTTCAATTGACGGAAGCGGGGAAAGCGTTTTTAACAAGCAAAAGACCGCATGAAATTTTTACGAGACAGCTTCTCAAGTTTCAACTGCCCTCCCCTTATCATATCGATAAAGATACGAGCAGATTTTTTGTGAAACCGTATTTGGAATTGCTGAGGCTGATTTATGAACTGGACGGATTGTCGAAAGATGAGATCAGCATTTTTGTATTGCAGCTAACCCATATAGATAAGTATGGAGCGATCAAGCAAAAAATTATTCAATTCAGGGATGAAAAGAAAAAGCTGGATCGGTCAAAAACAAGTTATAAACGGTTTGTGAACGAAATTTTCGAAAAAGAACTGTTAGAAATTTATGCGGAAGAAGTCAAACAAAAAAAATTTAAAACAAGGGAATCAACAGAAAAGTCACTAAAAAAATTCCTTTCAACCAAGAGAAGAAATCATAAAGATTATACGGACGCTTCATTCCGTTATTTGCGGGCAACCGGTTTAGTAACTCTTGAACCTAAAACCTTTAAGTTGGTGATCCCGAATGAAAAACGAAACGAGATTGAATTTTTGCTTGAAAACGTAAAACGGGAACCGATTTGGTTTGAAAACGAACAAGAGTTTAAAAAATATTTATTTGATTCCGCTTCACCTGAGTTGTTAACCGACAATAAGGCGGAACTGATAAAGAGCATAAAAGAGCATGAAAACAATGAAGAAAATATAGCAAATCTTGATATTGAAAGCTTAAAAGACATACGAGACAAGCTTATAGAAGAAAAAATGCAGAATACGGTTTTGCAGCAAGTTGCAACATTAAAGACTTATAAAGAATATCCTGATATTGTGCAAACATTTAGAGATATTGCTGCCAGAGACGTTGTAGATCCGTCTTTAATGTTTGAGTGGAATGTTTGGCGTGCATTTACGATGTTGAATGACGGTAAAATACACGGCAATTTCCGATTTGATGAAACGGGTATGCCGTTATCGACTGCTCCGGGAAATATGCCCGATATTATATGTGAATATGAAGATTTTGATCTTTTAGTGGAAGTCACTTTATCTACCGGCCAAAAGCAGTATGAGATGGAAGGTGAGCCTGTTCCAAGACATCTAGGAAACCATAAAAAACGAACCAACAAAGATTCGTATTGCCTTTTCATTGCAAACACTCTCAATCCCGCAACATTGGCGCACTTTTTTTATCTTCACAAAGTTCCCATTACCTATTACGGCGGAACTTCCAAAATCATACCGATGCAATTGTCGGATGTAATAGAAATGTTGAATTGCGCCTACCGCGTTCAAACAAAACCTACATCGGCGACAATAAAAGCTTTTGTACAACATTTATCAAAAAGAGCAGCAGAACTTGATGATGAGAATAAATGGTATGAAGAAATCAAGCAACTTGCAAAAAAATGGACATCTCTTGATTGCGCCAACTGATAATTGGATTCATAAGGGATTTCTGGCGTTTCTATCATTGCAGGAATTTGTATAGCAGGATATAAATTTTACAGCTTCTTTTTGTTCAGCTGATGAAAAATTGGGAGTACCATTTGGCATAAACAAAATATGAATCTATGACAAATCGGTCATTGTATGGCGTAAATAGATAGTCATTTAGTCATTTCAAAAAAAGCGAGTGGTACGTTTTGAAAAAAATCGTATTATTGGTTCTAATCGGATTTCTGCTGTTTGCAGCGGTCAAATTTGTATTCGGACTTGGAAAAGGCAACCAAAATAATCGTAACGTCGCAACAACGAGTTTTGCAACTGAAGAGTCGCCGATCATTATTGCCCACCGCGGGGCAAGCGGATATGCGCCTGAACATACATATTCTGCCTACAATAAAGCAATTGAAATGGGAGCGGACTATTTGGAAATTGATTTACGGATGACGAAAGACGGCAAGCTTGTTTCCATGCATGATTCGACTGTCGACCGCACGACGAACGGACATGGTGAAGTGAAAGATCTAACACTAGCTGAAATCAAAACATTTGATGCCGGGAAATGGTTCAATCAAAAATATTCGTCAGAAAAAGTGTTAACGTTAGAAGAAATCCTTTCAAAATATAAAGACAAAGAAAAATATTATATAGAAACAAGACCTGTCGGCAAACAATTAAAAATGGAAAAGCAATTGGTCGATCTTTTGCATCAGTACGATTTAGTCCGCAAGAAAAAAGTAATCGTTCAATCTTTTTCTGAAGCTAGTTTGAAAAAAGTGCATAAACTGGACAAAAACATACCGCTCACACAATTAATTAAGAACCAAAAGGTTACAAACGAGGATATCAAAAAATGGAAACAATATGCAACCTATATCGGAATGGACGCCAATCTTGTTGATCAAGACTTGTTAAAAAAACTACATTTGCATGGATTGAAAATGCATGTATTCTTTTTGGAAACAGCAAAAGAGAAGAGCGAACAAGTTAGGGTAATAAAACTTGGTGTCGACGGTATTTTTACAAACTATCCTGATTATTCCATTGAAGTAAGTTTGATGAAAAACAAACTTTGATTGCAAGCTTTTTTTCGTCCGCTGTTTCAAAGCTAACGAAAATCAAGTCAATCGGAATTGCCTTTTTTTTGCAAAGTCCTGCGTGACAAAAGCGGCGTATTTTGTAAATGAGAAGTAATGAACAAGGAGAGCCACAAATTGTTTGGTGGACACTTTCAATATTCCGTTTTTCAACAAGGATTTTGTGTGATAGAGGATTTTTACTGTCTGTCATTAGCTAGTTTTGCTTGCCTATCAAATTCCCGATTGTCTCTTTTTACTAAAAGATTAGAGCATGATCGGGTTTTTTTATATTTACAAAAAGGAACATATGTTCTATAATTTTTATGTGGAGATTTGTTTTATACTTGCCGGACAAATGACAAAAAATGATATAATATAAGAAACGCTTGGAGGTAAGAGGGATGGAAAAAATTTTAAAGCAGTTTTTCGATCAATTTAACAGCCGTTTTGACAGTCTCCAAACACAATTGACGGAATTAAACAATGGGCAAAAACTAGTCGAGAAGCGCTTGGACAGGCTGGAAAAAGGCCAACAGCAGATGGAAAAGCGGTTGGACAGGCTGGAAAAAGGCCAGCAGCAGATGGAAAAGCGGCTGGACGGATTGGAAAAAGGCCAGCAGCAGATGGAAAAGCGGCTGGATGGATTGGAAAAAAGCCAGCAGCAGATGGAAAAGCGGCTGGATGGATTGGAAAAAGGCCAGAAGCAGATGGAAAAGCGTTTGCATAGTGTTGAAAAACGTTTAATGAGTGTTGAAAATACACAGCAGCAAATGGAACAACGGTTGACCGAATTAGAAAAAGGACAAGAGCGGATCGAGTTGAAAGTTGATCAGCTTGGAACCGAAATGCGAAGCCAATTTAAGCATCTTGACCAAAGACTGGATCGCCATGAAAAAGTTTTTGAAGTGGTTTCAGCCGAAATGAAAAACATTCGCATTGATGTTCAATACTTAAGCGAAAAAGCCGGCAAACACGACCTTGAAATCAATAATATTATGAAAAGGTTAGGGGTGTAATCAATTGACTTTAAGTTTGTTGCGTTTCTAACCTCATATCTTAACGCTTAAACATTTTATATTTGTATAACACAGGAACATATAGCAAATCACTGCGATAAATCAGGAGCTACTCCTTGAATCTTGATGGCAATTCCCCTGTCGTCATAAATTTCATTTTTCGTTCCACATAAAGTCCAACTTAAATGATCAATAAAACCCATTGTTTTCAATCGTGTGACGGCGTCATAAAAACCTACAAAATCAAGAGTTGTCATTTGATCGAAGAGAACAAAGGCAATTTTCATCGCAACCTCCGAGACCAAATACTTTTTCTATTATCCTTTTAATTATCACCTTGCCGATTTGATGACAATATGTGTCTATTTCGTCTTGAATGACAGTTTGCTTTATCCTGATATTTCTCATGTTTCCATGCGAGGTTTTGTCCTCTATTATTTCTTCTGGTGAAAACAATACGAATAGAGGGGAAAAAGCAATTCCCCTTTTGATTTCGGAAATTATGAATTCTTGTCCAACAATATGATTACTGCCCACGCTTTCTTCTTACTGTTACTGACTCACCAGCAATTCCCCAATTGTCGGTTTCCACTTCCTCGATGATGACAAAAGTCGTCTGCGGGTTTTTCCCTAAAATGTCCTGAAGCAATTTTGTCGCTCCTTCAATCAGTTGTTGCTTTTGTTCCGAAGTAGCTCCTTCTTTCGTGATTTTAATGTTTACGTAAGGCATTTGTCCTCATCCTTTCTAATTTTTTAAAAAATAACTGCTATTTTTATGATTGATCCATTTTATTTGGCCAATCCCTAACAGCAACATTCCAAAAACCAACACACACGCTGCAAACATCAGAGAGGTATGATAGTTTCCAGAGTTGGCAATTAAAATTCCTGCGATGGAAGGGCCTATCATTTGGCCGATTCCATACACGAACGTTAAATGGCCAATCACTTTACTGCTCTTATTAGGTGTAGTCATACGTCCCTCTGAAACAGCTAAAGTCGTAATTCCCATAAATGTTGCCCCAAATAATAAAGCCCCAATTAAAGCTCCGTAAGAATTCATAAATACCGCTGGCAATATTACACCTACCATTTGAACGAAAAAAGCGATTTGTAATGTTAGGAGATTGCCGTATTTTTTGGCAACTAAAGCCCATAAGATACAAGAAGGAATGGCAGCAGCACCAACGAACACCCAGCTCAAAGCAGGAAAATGTTTTAATGAAGGGATGTCCTGCACAAGAGCAACTAAAAAAGTGCCGCTTACGCTATAGCCCATTCCCTCACATCCATAGGAGGCAATAAGCCATGGCAAAACCTTTTGTTTATGGACAGGTTGAGTGCGAGACACGATTAAAGGAGGGTGTGTAATTTTTGCCGAATTCTCTTTTAACCACAGGAACGTGAATACACTTATGAAAACGGAAAATATGCCTAACCCGATCCAAGCTCCGCCCCAACTGAAAAAGTGGTTGAAAACAGGGACCATGAGGCCAGTTATAAAAATTCCTAATCCAACTCCGCTGTAAAACATGCCTGACCAATGTAATTTCTTGCTTAAGGCAAGAGCATCCAAAATCATACTTGAAGCAAGCACAAAGACGAGCCCGCTTGTAAAACCTGAAATAAAGCGAAAGAAAAACCAAAGCAAGTAGTAATCAGTCAACCCCATCGTCATAGTTGTCAAAATATTAAGGATAACATAAAACCTTAAATAAAATATTTTCCTTTTTTTCCACTTTGATATTCCTGCTAATAAAGCTCCTAGCAAATATCCTAAGTAATTGATTGAGGCAAGGTATCCTGCGATATCATCGGGAAGGCGCACTGCATCTTGAAGGTACGGCAAAATAGGCGTGTATGCGAAGCGCCCAATTCCCATGACAATCACTAAAGCGGCAATCCCTCCAATCACAATGAATATAGGTGATGACTTGTTGATGATAATTCCCCCTTTTTTATTTGAATTTTCTTACCATCATCATACACATATCCATAATATTTGGTAAAATGATAAAAACGGATAATAAATATTAAAAATATCGATACCTGACAGAAAGGGGAAAAAATGGATATCGAGGATTTAAACGTGTTCCGAATTGTTGCAAAACACGAAAATATATCAAAAGCAGCGGAAGAATTAAACTTCGTTCAATCCAGTATTACAGCCAAAATCCAAAGATTGGAGGCACATTTTCAAACGCCATTATTCCATCGGCATCGTTATGGTGTTTCATTAACATCGGCTGGCAAAATTTTGTTAACGTATGCCAATCAAATCATTCATTTTTGGACGGAAGCAGAAAAGGAAATTATCTACTCGAATATTCCTAAAGGTCCTTTATCTATCGGTTCGATGGAAACAACAGCTGCTGTAAGGCTGCCAGCACCTTTATATTCTTTTAGCCTTCGCTACCCGGAAGTCGAATTATCCATCAAGACGGGACCGACAGACGAATTGATCAAGTCAGTTCTTGCCTATGAAATAGACGGAGCATTTGTAGCAGGACCCGTAAATCATCAAGATCTCTCGCAACTGGCAATTTTTGAAGAAGAGTTAGTACTTGTTTCACAGAAGAAAGGGGTGCAAGATTTAAACAAAAGTAATTTATTAGTATTTCGACAAGGCTGTTCCTATCGCAAGAGACTGGAAGAGTGGCTGAAGGCTGAAAGGGTAAGTCCAAACAAAATCATGGAGTTTGGTTCATTGGAGACTATTTTAGGATGTGTCAATGCGGGATTAGGCATTACCCTTTTACCGAAAACGGTCATTGATCGTTATCAACATCACTATACATTTTCTTGTTTTCAAATAGCGGAAAAATTTGCGAAAGCAACGACTTTCTTTATTCAACGCAAAAATGCAGCAACTACGATGGCAATGGAAAAATTTCTCGAAACTGTTACGGCTGCCGGTGAAAACAATACAAAATAAACAAGATTTATGAAACAAGCAATGAATTATTAGTATTATGTCAAGAAAATAGACAAACAAAAGCGAGAAAAATTATTTGGCTTTAAAGCGATGCAACACGATCAATGAGTTCCGAGGGAACGGGAGAAAGCCTTAACGGATGAGTTATTCAAACTATGATTTTCAAATTAATTGAAGAAAATTACTTTTTGTATGGAACAGAGATTGAAGACGCTGCCAATAAGTATTCCTTTTCGTGAAGACTTTATCCCACGGCTGCTAAATACTAGCAACAAAACGAAATCTCTGGCAATCGTCACAGCTATTCGAAAACAGTCAAAGACGCTACCTTTATACGTATGAAAAAAGATCATATTTTTCTTGCAATTTCATTAATGGATCTGTCTTCGTTTTCTCTTAATTAACCGCAGGCATTGTTAGCATCCTTTCTTTCCTTCCACCTGTTTAAGTCTGTGTACAACCTAAACAGTAGAGGAGATATTGGGAACTGGCAAGCCTTTTTTATGCACAAGTTCTGCATTTTTTGTTGCAGAACTCTATATTTTTATGGTTCTTACGCAATCTTGATGATTGGAAGGAGTTAATTGAGAAAAAATTTTTAGTTTCTTATTCTCAATTATCTCGACTTTTCACCAAAAGGACGTAAGAACCATTTTTATTTTCAATAAACAGATAGTAACAAAAAAGGTCAATCTGGTGGTATCTGACCACAATTAACCTGTTAAATATAGCGGTATTTATAATGCCGAGCGAATTCATTCGGCAAACGAGTACATGTCGCCGATGGAGTAAGAGAAGATGCATTAGCAATGACAAAAACCGAATGCAACTATCCAAAAGTCACGATATAAGGAGCATCTTTCCTCTTAGAAGGGAAGGATTTATCAAACCGTTCTCCTTCTCAAGAGGCCACCAAACGAAGTGCGGTAGTAGGTTTTAAATTTTTCTCGATTTCAAGTGTCTATTTTCTTGACATAATACCAAACTTTTTCTAGTATGCGCCCGATCTATTTATTTTGATTCATCACCACATTTTGTGATTTAACCCAAAAAATAAGGAAAACACTCACGAATTCCTGGCAATAATGTTAGCGTCACTTAACATAACAGGAGGTTCTAAAGTGTTTTCCGTATCACCGGATTAACCCCCGAGTTTTGGACATAGTTACTCTTAGTCTATCTTTTTCTTAAAATAGCTCTCTTTTTCTTGATTA
>NZ_JBVVUU010000029.1:0-31843 GCF_056032925.1 Aeribacillus sp. JST-2 | reverse complement strand
GAAGTTAAGCTCTTCAGCGCCGATGGTAGTAAGGGGTTGTCCCTTGCGAGAGTAGGACGCTGCCAGGCAAACTATTTCAATCATTCCGCAGTAGCTCAGTGGTAGAGCATTCGGCTGTTAACCGAACGGTCGCAGGTTCGAATCCTGCCTGCGGAGCCATTTGGAGAGCTGTCCGAGTGGTCGAAGGAGCACGATTGGAAATCGTGTAGACGGTCAACGCCGTCTCAAGGGTTCGAATCCCTTGCTCTCCGCCAGATGAAAATTTTGGCCCGTTGGTCAAGTGGTTAAGACACCGCCCTTTCACGGCGGTAACACGGGTTCGAATCCCGTACGGGTCACCATGGAGGATTAGCTCAGCTGGGAGAGCACTTGCCTTACAAGCAAGGGGTCGGCGGTTCGATCCCGTCATCCTCCACCATATACATAATAAGCGATCAATGATAACGCTATTGATATAGATTGAATTTTTTACATATTAGAAAGTTTTTAAAATTTCTCTATTATCGCGGGGTGGAGCAGTCCGGTAGCTCGTCGGGCTCATAACCCGAAGGCCGCAGGTTCAAATCCTGCCCCCGCAACCAACTGGTCCCGTAGTGTAGCGGTTAACATGCCTGCCTGTCACGCAGGAGATCGCGGGTTCGATTCCCGTCGGGACCGCCATAATAAGGCTCGGTAGCTCAGTCGGTAGAGCAAAGGACTGAAAATCCTTGTGTCGGCGGTTCGATTCCGTCCCGAGCCACCATGTTAGCATTTACATATGCCGGTGTAGCTCAATTGGTAGAGCAACTGACTTGTAATCAGTAGGTTGGGGGTTCGATTCCTCTCGCCGGCATTTACTTTGGAGGGGTAGCGAAGTGGCTAAACGCGGCGGACTGTAAATCCGCTCCCTCAGGGTTCGGCGGTTCGAATCCGTCCCCCTCCACCATTCTAGGGGCATAGTTTAACGGTAGAACAGAGGTCTCCAAAACCTCCGGTGTGGGTTCGATTCCTACTGCCCCTGCCAATATGGCGATGGCGACTGTGGCGAAGTGGTTAACGCACCAGATTGTGGCTCTGGCATTCGTGGGTTCGATTCCCATCAGTCGCCCCATGTTAATGGGCTATAGCCAAGCGGTAAGGCAACGGACTTTGACTCCGTGATGCGCTGGTTCGAATCCAGCTAGCCCAGCCATCTTTCATTATGCGGAAGTAGTTCAGTGGTAGAACACCACCTTGCCAAGGTGGGGGTCGCGGGTTCGAGTCCCGTCTTCCGCTCCAAAATTGGGCGGCATAGCCAAGTGGTAAGGCAGAGGTCTGCAAAACCTTTATCCCCGGTTCGAATCCGGGTGCCGCCTCCAATTCCAACGCCGGGGTGGCGGAATTGGCAGACGCACAGGACTTAAAATCCTGCGGTAGGTAACTACCGTACCGGTTCAAGTCCGGTCCTCGGCACCATTGAGTAGTTATTCAATTTGAACACGCCGATGTGGCGGAATTGGCAGACGCGCACGACTCAAAATCGTGTTCCCTTGCGGGAGTGTGGGTTCGACTCCCACCATCGGCATCGAAAATAGGACAAAGGCTTTAGAGACAAGGGGTTTCACATAGGTGGAATCCCTTGTCTTTTATTTACCGAATACGATTCGAGAAGGAAAAATCGTGTGCGTACAATCGTGTTCGGTGAGGTGAAATGGAAAGTGAAAAGAATGGAAAATGAGAGAAAATTGCAGAGAAAGAGCAAGAGTGTAAGAAGAGGAGAGCTGAGTCGTGGAACTTTTGCTAATATCTGATGACATCGTAGAAATTGAATACACGTTTGATGAATTGTTAGAGATTTTATTAAGGATTCATCTCCTAAATTTAATTCACGGCAGACGAATAGAAGTAATTTATTGAGTTGACAATATAAACTGTAATCTTTATTATTACATTTAGGAGGAAGGTTCGATATGAATAGCGATTTTTCGATTGCCGTTCACTGCGTTGCTTATTTAGCCGAAAAGCAAAACCAGCGAGTAACCAGTGAAGACATCTCTCAAAGTGTTTCTGTCCACCCAGTAAGATTAAGAAAAATTTTAAGCATATTAAGAAAAGAAAATATAATTACTTCTAAAGAAGGGGCAAAGGGTGGATTCTCTTTAAACGCTCAACCTGAACAAATTACGTTAGACAAAATTTTTAGAATCACTAGTGAGGAAACGCTTGTGCCGAAATGTCCCGATTCCAATGACAATTGCATAATAGGCAAACATCTATCAGATATACTTATTCGCATTTTTCATAATGCAGAAGAACATTTTTTAAACTATTTAAAAGGTGTGACCGTCAAAGATATCATTAATGAAATCCATAACAATAGTTCGTTTCATACATGAAACAAAATATTTTGTTGCGCATAAAAATTTTTTTAAACAAAACTGTAACTAAAAATATTTCAGTTTTAGGGGGTGAAGGAAGTTGAAGAAAAAACGAGTAGTCGTCGGAATGTCTGGAGGAGTGGATTCCTCTGTAGCTGCTTACCTTCTTAAAAAAGAAGGGTACGACGTCATCGGGGTATTTATGAAAAACTGGGATGATACGAATGATGATGGAGTATGTACAGCGGCTGAAGATTACGAAGATGTTAAAAGAGTTGCCAACCAACTCGGGATTCCTTACTATGGCGTAAACTTTGAAAAAGAATATTGGGATCGTGTATTTACGTATTTCATGGATGAGCTGAAGCGAGGCCGAACACCGAATCCAGATGTAATATGCAATACTGAAATTAAATTTAAAGCGTTTGTTGACTATGCTCTTTCACTTGATGCGGATTATATCGCAACGGGTCATTACGCAAGAATCAACAGAGAAAATGGCCAAATCACCTTGCTGCGTGGAAAAGATGCGAATAAAGATCAAACGTATTTTCTTAGCCAGCTAACATCGGACCATTTGTCTAAAGTTCTGTTCCCGCTGGGTGAGTTAACGAAGGGTGAGGTGCGAAAAATCGCCCAAGAATTGAACCTTATTACCGCCAATAAAAAAGATAGTACCGGAATCTGTTTTATTGGAGAACGAAATTTCAAAAACTTTTTAAAGAATTTTTTGCCGGCACAGCCTGGAGAAATTCGTTCGCTTGATGGAGAAGTGCTCGGTACTCATGATGGTTTAATGTATTACACAATCGGCCAACGAAAAGGGCTTGGCATCGGCGGCAAAGGAACAGGAGAACCTTGGTATGTCGTCGATAAAGATTTAGACAACAATGTTTTACTTGTTGCTCAAGGCAAAGACCATCCGGCATTGTTCTCTACTGGACTGATTGCATCAAACCTGAACTTGATAAATGGGGATGTTCGTCTTAGTACGTTTGCATGTACAGCTAAATTCCGCTACCGTCAAGAGGATCAAAAGGTGCGTGTCCATATTCGTCCGGATGGAACGGTGTTTGTAGAATTTGAAAAACCAGTTAAGGCTGTGACACCAGGGCAAGTAGCGGTATTTTATGAAGGTGAGATTTGTCTTGGCAGCGCCATTATTGACAAAGTGATAAAAGACGATGCTGCTATTGCCGCGGCTGCATCATAAAAAGTTCGTTACAGATATAATATATGTTTTTGTACAAATTATAAATATTGTTCATATCGGTATTCAACAGGATAATTTGTATCGGCTGGTCCTAATAAAGGTTTTCAGCTTTCAAGGGTGGCATAACAAATGGTTTAAAACGGGGCTTTTTCTTTATGTTATGTATGGTTCAGCTTTCTTAAGGAGTGGTCAAAACAATGGAAAAGTTTAAAAATCATAGAGGGTATTCACGCATGTATCAAGAAAATAAACTGACTTTAGGGTTGTTCTTTCCAATTGAATCGTATATGGGAGACGTCCCTGAGATGAATATCGAAAAACAAATGAAACTGGCAAAACGAGCAGAAGAGCTAAATTTTGCTTCATTGTTTGTAAGAGATGTACCGTTACGCGATCTAAATTTCGGTGATGTCGGACAAATGTATGATCCGTTCACATATTTAGGGTATGTTGCGGCCAACACAGAAGAGATTGCCTTAGCAACGGGAAGCATTATTTTAACGCTGCGTCACCCTCTTCATGTGGCAAAAGCGGCAGCTTCTGTTGACAGATTATCTGGGGAAAGACTCATTCTCGGCGTCGCAACCGGCGACCGTCCAATCGAGTTTCCGGCATTCTCTGTGAATCCAGAAGAACGTAGCGAATTATTCCGAGAATCAGTGGCTGCCATGAGAAAGGTTTGGCGTGAGTATTTTCCGTCAATTGACACGACACGAGTGCATATGACAAGCGGAGATATGCTGCCAAAACCAAAATTGTCAGATATACCATTAATGGTAACAGGTCACAGTGGACAATCTCCTGAATGGATTGCTGAACATAGTGATGGATGGATATACTATCCGCGTGGAATTAAGTTTCAAAAAGCATTAATTGACAATTGGCGTTCGTTAACAGATGAATTTAAGCCATTTTCTCAATCTCTTTATATTGATTTAACGGAAGACCCAAACAGTGTACCAATACCAATACATCTTGGCTTCCGTACGGGGCGAAATTTCGTGATCGAATTTCTTGGAGCTTTACAAGAAGCAGGTGTAAACCATGTCATTATCAACTTAAAATATGGACAGCGTCCAGTGGAAGAAGTGATTGAAGAACTAGGAGAATATGTGCTTCCGCATTTCCCGGCTTTAAGATGATAAGAGACAATATTAATAAGGACGGATCTGGATGAAAGTTTTGGTCATAGGAACCAACGGACAAGTAGCTCAACAAGTGGTAAACATGTTTCATGCGCATGAACAGCACTCTGTTCGTGAGATGGTTCGAAAGCAAGAGCAATTGGAGGATTTTTGAAAAAAGGAATAGAAGCGGTACTCGCTGGTCTGGAAGGGACTGTTGATGAAATTACTGAAGCGGCCAAAGGATGCGATCGTATTTTCAGCTGGTTCAGGAGGACTCACAGGAGCAGATAAAACATTGCTGATCTGTAAAAGCAATGGAGGCTGCGAACGTTTTGTCATCGTGAGTTCTTTCCAATCCCACAACCGTGAGAACTGGCCGGAAATCATTAAACCTATTTATGTCGCCAAACATTATGACGACCGTGTGTTGATCAATAGCGGCTTAAATTATACAATAATTCGTCCTGATTATCTTCGAAATGAAAAAGGCACTGGATTGGTTACTCTATAGCGAATAACTTGGAGCATTGCACGTGAAGATGTAGCAAGAACGACCGTTCAAGCTCTTGATGAACCAAATACGTATAAAAAACATTCGATTTAATGTCAGGGGATATAGAGAATTGAACCGTTAGTGAAAGAAAAGGAGAATCGGAAAATGGCTTATCCTTTTTACGCAATGGATTTTGCTTTCTATAACTCAATGGGTATTTATAGCTTTGAGGCTCGGTGTGAAATGTTAAAAGAGATCGGCTATGACGCAACCCATTTATCCGTCTGGCACGGAGAACGGTGGAGAGACGTAGAAAAGCTGAAAGACGTAAAAGAAAAATATGGGCTGGATGTTGCAGGTGTGTACGTGGTGTTAGATCTTTCACTAGGCGAGGACCATCCAAGAAATGCGGGTATTTTAAAGATGCTGGAGATTATGGAAGGGTGCAGCACGGTTGAGTTGGCGATTCAATCTGTCGGACAGCATATCCGCCCTTCAGATCCAAAAGGAGACGACATCGCAGTAAAATGGCTGGAAAAAGCATTGAAGATTGCGGAACGAAGAAATATTAACATTTTGCTTTACACGCATCTATCTTTCTGGATTGAACGCCATGAAGATGCAGTGAGACTATGCAAACGCCTGAACCATCCAAATCTCGGAATTGTCTTTTGCGGCTACCATTGGTATGCGGCAGATGGAACAAATCTAAAAGGAACGATTCAAGCGGTAGCTCCTTATTTGAAACAAGTGAACATGTCCGGCAGCAGCCGCAATCCGCACGGTTTTGGCGGAGTGGCAACAATCGAGCCTTTGGACGTTGGGGAGTTAGATAATTTTGCGTTGCTTGGGCAGTTAAAAAAGATCGGTTATAACGGAATGATCGGCTACTTAGGTTGGAGTGAAGGCGGCGACGCTTACAGTAAGCTGAGACGTTCACTCAATGCGTTCCGTGATATGGAGCGCAGAGTTGAGGCGCACCCGCATTGGGCGGATTTAAAATTAACTCCATAATGAAAAATACTGAGGTGCTAGTCGAACAATAAAGTTCAACTAGCACCTCGTGCATTCAGCCAATGTACTGCGGTATTCACCGAAGTACATTTTTTATTGAAGCTTTCCGATCCTTTATTTTTCAACAACTGCCTTTTCATTTGCAGCCGTTTTTTTCACATACATCGTTACAACTATGATTATGATCATAAGGAGCAGCTGCGGCATTATTGTTTCAATTGTTGGATAGAAACCGATTGGTTCAATATAGGGAACATTTGACAATGAATGGGTTGGCAGCATTTTTGCCACCTGCAAGGCATGAATACTGATTCCGAGCATTTTGAATGATAAAACATAAATGAGCAGAGTTGCACCGATAAAAAATGGACGGATTGGAATTGCCGAACTAAAGCGGATGATGACATACCCGATGATCACTAAGATCACAATGGCGATCCCGATCCCTAAAATTAACTGGTTCATTTCCATCGACGGAGCCATTCCGGCGTAGAAAATAATTGTTTCGGCACCTTCGCGAAAAATCGAAAGAAAACTTAACAAGGCCATGGAGAACAAGCTTCCTTTTGCCAATGCGTGTCCGAGATGATCTTTAATATATCGGTTCCAGTGGGCGATATTTGATTTTTTATGAAGCCAAGCGCCAACCGTCAGCATCATCACAACAGCAGTGATGCCAACGATCCCTTCAATCGATTCTCGGCTTCCGGCAACTGTTATTTTGGAGAAAAACATGTTCATGACAACCGCCAGAATTGCACTGGCAATAATGCCGCATAAAACACCGACCCAAATCCACTCTTTTTTGTCGGTATTGTTCATTTTTTTCAGAAATGAAAGCAAGCCGGCGATGATTAACAATGCTTCAAATCCTTCACGCAGCAAAATAAGCATAGCATCTATATACGTATAACTAGTCTTGGCTGCAATGAGCTGAAGGGAATCATACAATTCGCTGATCATCGTCTCAGCTTTATCCACGTTTTTATTGTCAGATTGCAATAAACTGATCGCAGCGGGAATTTCGTTTTCCATGCGATTGTAAAGGGAATAGTTTTTTGTCCGAACTTCCCCTTCAACTGCCGGCCAGATGAGCAAAATTTTGTTCAAATGTTCTGATGCCCCGGACGGGTTATTGTCTTTTAGCGACTGCATGCTTTTTTTCAATAAATCTGTTACATCGCTTAATGTGTATCCATTTCCGGCGGTCTTTTCAACACTTTTGCCGCTTAAAAAATGTTTAACCGAAGCGGAAAGATCTTTTAGGCTCTGTAAAGCTTTCCCTCGATCAGGCGGAGTTTGCGTCAGCGCAATTCTTAACAAAGCGAGCTGTGTTTCAATTTGACCATACGAAACAACGCTTTCGGTGCGGACGATGTTCTCATTTGCCGTCCAAGTTGAAAGTAATTGCTGATATTTCGCGGCTGCTTGGTCAAGTTGATCATTTTGAATCATTTTTTCGATTTCATCAATAAACCGATTCAACTGTTTTAGTTTTTCTTTTTCTTCAAGCGGATTCGTCGGATTTTGTCCTTTTTCGTATGAAGCGAGCGCTTTTGATAAAGCTGACAAGGCTTCACTTATTTCCGCTTCATCTTTTTCAGATTGTGCCAGCGCGTTTTTCACAATTTTTAACTGTTTCTCGACTTCAGCTGTTTTTTTGCTATCAACAGCTTTTATTTTGTTCCATTGTTGTGAGAATTGATCCAAATTGTCCTGTACGGCCTGCCAATTCGCTTCCTTAGTTTTCATGATGGCATCTCCTATTATGACATATAAGTCATCAAGATTCTCTGCGGCTATGGCTCTATTTGAGAAAATACCTACTGTGAAAAGAATAGCGAAGGCAATCAAACCCAATTTTTTATACATCAGTTTCAACTCCTATGAAAGAGAGAAAAGGATTATGAAAATAACGTTTCTCCAATATATCCGCCTTTTTTCACTCCTGGAAGGCAGGCGAAAATGGCACTTCCCCGATGGACGATATATTCGTTTAATTGATCCATTTGCGAAAGCCGCTTTTGAATTGGAATAAATTGTTTGCTTATGCTGCGCTGGAAGCTGATAAACAATAATCCGGCATCAAACGTTCCAGTTTTTGCGTCTATTCCATCCGCATACGAAAAAGATCGCCGCAAAATTTTTTCTTTTCCATCCCCGTGTGCGACTCGAACATGGGCAGTCATCGGAATATAATATTCTCTGTTTTCATTCTTTTTTTCGAAATCCGGCTGATCAAACTCATCTTTCTGGCCGAGGTATGCGCCCGAATCCCGGTATCTACCAAACGTATTTTCTTGTTCCTTTAGAGTAGTCCGATCCCACACCTCGATGAACATTTGAATCCGCCTTACAACTAAATACGTTCCGTTAACGAGCCAGTCAGTACCGTCACCGGGCTGCACCCAAACGTATTGATTCATTTCATTGGAATTTTTCACATTTGGATTCACTGTTCCATCTTTAAAGCCAAATAAGTTTCGCGGTGTTTCTTTTTTCGGACTCGCTTGCTTTGTGCGCTGGAAGCCGGCCTGTCCCCAGCGAAGAACCGCTTTGCCTCGGGCAATCCTCGCTAAATTTCTGACGGCATGAAAGGCAACTTGCAAGTCATCCGCACAAGCTTGAATACAAATATCTCCGCCTGTCCATTGCTCTTCCAACGAATCAAGCGGAAATTTCGGAAGTTCTCTCAGTTCGGCCGGATGCTTTTTTTTCAAACCAAATCTATCCCGGCCGTTTTTAGTAAAGAGCGTCGGTCCAACGCCGAAAGTAATGGTTAAATTTGATGCACTAAGTCCTGCAGTTTCCCCTGTATCATCGGGAGGAAGATATTTATGATCAGCTGCCTCTCCGACAGATTTGCCTTCCGTCATTGCTGCAGCAGCCTTCGTCCATTCTTTAAAAAGCTGAATAAGCTCATTTTTGCCTTCAGCTGTCACGTCAAATGCGGCAAAATATATATGATTTTGCACTTCCGTTGCAATGCCTGCCTGATATTTTCCGTAAAATGGAACAATCGCATTTGTACTTTCTTTTTTTTGAGAGGTCGGCAACACGTCAGCCAATGCCAGCGCCCCTCCAATGCCAGATGCGCCGATTAGCACGCCGACTCCTCCGATGCCGGCAGCTTTCAATACATCCCGTCTTGATATTTGTTTTTTTAAAATCGAAGTCATTTCATGTTCATCGTGTTGAGACATTGGCTACCCCTCCAGCACGATCCCTATTTGAGAAAGCGGTTCTGCCAGTTCATTGATCGACTGGCTCAACTCTTTTACTTGATCCTTGGTTAGCTCAGTATATGAAATATACCCGTCGCCTTTTTTATATTTGTCAAGAAGTGCATAAACTGCTTGAAACCGCTGTTCGATTTCCTTGGCGAGCGCCTCATCCTTTTCCTTAAGGGCAGGGCTCATTAATTCATAAATCTTTTCAGCACCTTCAACATTTGCCACAAAATCATATAAATCTGTATGGGAATAACGATCTTCTTCTCCTGTCACTTTTGATGTTGAAACTTCATTTAAAAGGTCCACTGCACCGGTGATCAAAAGTTCGGGCGTCACATCAACCGTTTCAACTTTTGCGCGCAAAAGCTTTACATCTTTTTTAAGCTGTTCAGCATATGGTTCATAGCCTTTTGTCGTGTTTTCAACCCAGAGGCCTTTTTCAATCCGATGATAACCACCCCATTCCGCTTCAGGAACATCACCTTCCCGAGCGTCAATTTTCGGATCCAGTTCCGCAAACGCTTCAGCTAGTGGTTCAGAACGCTCATAGTGCATGCGAGCCGGCGCATAAAGTTCTTTTGCTTTTTCCACATCTCCTGCAATCACCGCATTGGCAAACGCTTCCGTCTTCTTGACAAATTCATCAATCTCAGCAATTGCATACTCGCGATAATTTGTTGATACTTGGCTTAAATCAATTTGGGATTGATCTTCCGCCGCCTCCTTTTTTGCCGGTTCCGTTGAATTTTCATTTGCTTGCGAACAGCTAAACAACAAACTGCTTGACAAAAAGAATACAACAGGTAGCTTAAAATACTTCATGAATAAACAACCCCTTGAATATAATGATTTTCATTCTCAATTATATTGAGAATGAAAATCAACATCAATAGTTTTTGCAGTTATGCTAGAAAAAAAGTGCACACTATCAATTTTTGCAAATATTATGGGCAAACAAAGCGGCATGTGTTTGCTAAAAGAAATTATATTGGAAGGTATTTGAGAAATGGGAAATCAGAGGATTTTCTCTTTCCAAACAGGATACGGAACATTTGTACCCTGTTTGGAGAAAACGATTTCTTATCGATTTGGGATCGTCTGGTAAGAACCAGCTATCCAACATTTCAAAATTCCTAAATTTCAAGGAATATTTGGATGGATTTCGTATTTTTGACAAAATGGAAAAAGAACATTAAGATTTAAAAAGGAAGGCACTCTTGTATGGAAACTCATTTTCTCAAAAGGTGTTTTTCTATTTGCTGGCTTTTATTTGATTGAGATTTTCCGGCATTGGGTTATTTGCCCTTTTTTTGTTTTCAGCATCGCTTTTCACAATATATCCTTTTGTAACTTCTTCTAAATTTTTGGCCATTTCTTGAAGTACGCTTGAGGAAGCATCTAAATTTCGGGCAGTTTGTACTTGCTCCTCAACATTTGCATTTAACTCTTGTGTTCCAGCTGAAATTTGTTGAGCAGCACTTGCGATGGAGTTGATTGCTTGATTTAACCGCTCTGTTGCTGAAACTTGCTGCTCGACAGCACCTGCAATATTTGCTGTATTTGCGTCAATTTCTTTAGTCACAGACATAATGATGTTGAGAGCTGATTTCGCTTTATCTGCTAAGTTTTGACTTTCGATCACTTCATCTCGGACTTTATCAATTTCGGATACTGCTTCATCTGTGCTTTTCTTATTTCGACTAACAATTTCGATAATATTTTTTGCGGCTTTTGCACTTTCTTCGGCCAGTTTTCTTACTTCTTCCGCTACAACCGTGAAACCTTTTCCATGCTCACCGGCACGGGCGGCTTCAATCGCAGCATTTAATGCAAGCAAATTGGTTTGGTCGCTAATATTCGTTATCACACTGACAAGTTGTGTAATTTCGTTTGATTCGTCACTGAGTCTTGAAATTGTATTTTTTAATTTTTCGGAGGCCGACGCAACCGATGTCAGTCGTTGAACAACATGTTCCACTGCGTCAACACCTTCCTGGGAAGTTTTTAAGGAAGATTGCGTTACAGAATTCGCTTGTTGTGTTGAAGCATTAATTTCTTCAATAGAAGCATTAATTTCTTCAATTGTAGCTTGCACTTCTTCAATATTAGCGCTTTGTTCTTGAACACTTGCGGAATTCTGTTGTATAGCTGAAGACAACTCTTCCGTAGATTTCATTGATTGATTTACGGATTCTGATAAAGAAGTGGAGAAATTATACATTTCATTCAAATCGTTTTGCAGTTTAATAATAAGATTCCGCAAGCTTTCGGTCATTTTATTTATCGTTCTGGCCAGCACTTCAAGTTCGCCTTTTGCTTTGACTTGAACGGTCTGACTTACATCACCATCTATAATGGCTTGCGCCCGCCCCGTCAGCTCGGAAATGGGCTTTACTAAAAAATAATGAAGAATACTAAAGACTATCAAAATCGATGCTGCAGATATCGCTAAGGAGACCCACATGTTATCCTTTAGAAAGTAATCAAAGATATAAGAAATGATTTCACAAACAATTAATGTAAGCAAAATAATCCAACTGGAGTATGATAACTTCATTTTCATTTAATCCTTCCATCCTCTCTAACTTTTTAAGATTTGTCCAATAGCTTATGAAATTGAGCTATTTTCTCGACATAATCTTTTTTTGTTAGAAAATGTAGCTGGATTAAAAATATATGAAGCTTCGACTAAGTCACTAGATTCTTTTTCATTTCTTTCAGTTGTTCTAACTGCATAACATCGTCGCTGCTTATTAATTTTTCAATATCTAGCAGAATCAACATCCGATTTTCCATTTTGGCTATTCACGCTAAAAATTCAACACTGTTGCCAGTGATTGTCGGAGCAGGCTGAATTTACTCCTCTTAAATATCAAATGCTTCATTCGCTGTTTCAACAATTAAACCTACATCATCTACATCTGCTTCCTTAATTGTTGCAACGGATAATCGAGTTTCATTTGTATATGAAATAGCCCCCATTGATAAACGTTCACAAAGATCAACAATTGGAATAATATTTTCCCGGAAAGTTATGATTCCTTTGACGTAAGAAAGGATTGCAAGGAATCTTTGTAATGCTTGGCAATCATTCTATAGAGCGAACCTGATGAATGTTGATTCCAAAGAATATATTCGGTAATCTGATCACTACACACTTCTTTTTATATTATTACGCCTCCTTTCTATTGGTCTTGTACGAATCTTGCCTCTGACATTATAAATATGGAAAACTCAATATAAAATAGCCTCTTACTCCTAATTATTTCTCGTTTTTATCATACTTTTTGACCAATTATATTTTCCTAGTAATATCCTTTTATTTACTTTTTATAGGAATATAGATTGGTTAAGAGGTAAAACATCCACTGCTTCTACTGTCCGCGTGAGCCATGTCTATTTTAAAAGGATTAGAGGAAGTGCGAAGTTGAAACAGATTAAAGGGCAAAGCAAGAAACACAAATTTCTTCAATACCATCCTTTGCGGCTCAAAAATGCAGTACCCCACAAATTTCGAATAAATTAGTTGACAAAAAACACAAATACAAAATTATGGATAATCAACACTCGTAGATCTTCCTTTTGTATAATAGAACTATAGTGAATTTCTAGGAGTGTATTTGGATTGGAACAAATCAAAAGGTTGTTGTCTGCTTTTCATAAGAAAACGATTTCGCTTGATGAACTTGAACGATTAAGCAAGCCTTGGATTTATACGTACAATGAGTTTTCCAAAACAATTTTGCAGTTAGAAAAGGAACATATTCTTGAAATGGTAAAATCGAAAGGGCGTACGACTAGAACCCCGTCTTTAGCGTTTTCTTATCGAATTAATAAAAGTTTATTAATGGAACATCACCATAAAGAACTGCAGCATTACCGCAGCAAGCTTCATCCAGCGATTAACATTGATGAATATTACAGCAAAGATCCGTCCGTTTGGAAAAACGATTTGCCTTTCATTTTGAAAATTGATCGGTATTTAAAAAGGCATTCATTTCCTTCTGAACCGGTCCCAGCCCCTGAGCGCAGCCTTGAACTAGTGGGTGATGAAAAATGGGTGACCGAAGGGGGAGGAAAAGAGTTATTAGAACGAATTGGCATTTTTCATAGCTTGCAAATCATTCCTGTTTCCGAACCGTTAATGTTTGCCATAAACCCAAAAAAAGTGAACGAAACAGTCCAACTTCATTTCATTGTGGAAAATAAAACGACATATCAAGGATTACTCCCCGTACTGAAAGAGGCGGCTTTTTCCACCCTCATATATGGGAGCGGGAAAAAGGTGATTCATAGCATTGAGCAGTTTTCAATGCAATATCCTGTGAAAGCACACCATCATTTTTATTATTTTGGGGATATCGACCGCGAAGGAATTTCCATATGGTATTCTTTAACAAAGAAACAACCCGTTTCATTAGCACTACCATTTTACCGCGCCTGCTTACAAAAAGAGCCTGCGGTTGGCAAGGAATATCAAAAAGAAAGAACAGAAGCCGTAGAAGCATTTCTTTGCTTTTTTACAGCTGATGAACAGTCCCAGCTAAAATCTCTGTTGGCGAACGGTCTTTACTATCCGCAAGAAATCATCAAAACACATGAGCTACAACAAATTTGGAGGGAAGCGAATTGGACAACCTAAATGTTCTCGAGGCAACGACCGGGTATTGCGAACGTATGAGAAGGCTGGCGCTTTTTGACCCTCTATTCGAACTTGATCGAAAACGTGAAATAGATCAACAAAATCAACCCATTGATATGAAAGGCCTCGGATTGCTTACCTTGTTATTTTTCTTTGAACAAAAACTAATAAGGCAATACAAAACAGGTGTGAAAGAGCTGGCCGCTTTTTTGAAAAAACTGACAGAAAATGAGTATGTTTTAGATGAGGCATCGTATGAAAAATTAGCACGGACAATTATCCAAACGTTTCGACCGACGACGGGGAGAAAACGGAATTATTCTTTTTATGACTGGGAGGAAAGGACAGAGAACATCATTGAATACTCCATTTTGAAGGCGAATGATTTCGATGTAAAAACGAATACGCAATATTATACTCTGGATGAAGATGGTTTGGAATTAGTATTTGCGACAAAGGAGTTTTATAGTGAATTCCAGCTGTCGATCAATCAATTAATGCTTCGGAAGCAATTAGAAAAAGGGGAATTTGCGGGGGCGTTGAGACAAATCAACGAAATGAGAATTGATGTAGAAACATTGGAAGAACGAATGATAAAGTTAAAGCATGAAATTCAGCGAAGCATCATTTCAGAAGAAACGTTTGAACGATATAAACAACTTCTTGAAGATACTTACAGCAGGCTGATGAGAGAGGACGAGGAGTTTAAGGAGCTGCGTGAATTTGTCAAAGAAACGAGAGAGCGACTCTATTCACGGGATATTCATCAAAAGGAACGAAAGACATATGAACTTGTCTTAAAAATCAACCGGGAATTAGAATCGGTGCATTACGCTCATTCCGGTTTACTTGACAAAGCTTTATCTTTAAAAAATACGACTCTCGCCTCAGCACAAGAATCTCTTTATTATACCGGTCTCCATTCATTTAATTTCGATCAGGATCTTGTTTCTTACATAGTCTCCACGCCTCTTCCGCTAGAAGCGATGAAAGGGGTGTTACATCCTTTCTTAAAGGTGGAAGAAAATACGTTTTGGTCTCCGCTGGCTATTTTCGAGGAACAAAATATTGCAGAAGAACGTGATGAAAAAGATGGACAGCGATTTATTGAAGCGGATGAAGGAAACAGCGACGATCCATATAGAAGATGGCTTATGTCTAAATACAAAGAGTTAATGCGCCTATTTTTACAAGCCTACGAACAGAATAGAGGGCATACGCTCTCACAATTTATGAATTACTTAGACGAAATCGGACAGTCCTACATTTATGAACAGCGCTATTTTTACGATTTTTGGCTTATTATGCATCAGCGTTCACCTATTCAAAGCGGCAAAATACAAGAAGAGGAAGGAAATACGCTGCTAGGAGATGCCATCTCACTTCTAGGGACTTACGAACTAAACGTTCAAGAAGGGCAAGAGATTATTCAAAAATGTGAACGTTTTTCCATGCAAGAATTAATAATTACGGTGAGTGAGAGATAATGAATTATCCAGAACAAAAAATTATTCAAGCTTTTCAACTGTATACAAAACTGGCACGCGATGGAGCCGCTGATGGGCAAGCGGTTCAGCTTTACAAGGCAGATGATGATATACGTGCATTATTGGATGCGTTTAGTAGAGAAGTTGATTGCGTCATCATCCTGACGAGCGAGCAAATGTTTTTAGTACCGCTCACGAAACTTTCGCCTTTTCATGTCAGCAATGATTGGATTAAACGAAATTATCTTCGTTCAGGCGCAACGAACGGAGATATTTACTTGCTGTATTTTGTGACTCTCATCTTATTCGGGAGTTTTTACGATACGTATCAAAGCCGGGAGCAGACAAGAACTTTCCTTCGTTTGGATGAATGGGTTCATCTCGTCCAAGAGCGCATTGATCAATTAAAAGAACATGATCTGGAGGAAATAAAACAATTTGAAGAAGAGTTTTCTTATAATTGGAGCTTAATTATTGAAAAATGGGATGCGATGGATGATATAAAAGAAACGGCAAAAAAACAAAGCGGCAACACGATCAGCCGCTTAAGCTTTATTGATACGGCAAGGAGATTTTTAATAGATCAAGGACTTGTGGTGGATATCGGAAATGATGAAATTACGTTAACGGAAAAAGCGAAAACGATCATTCAGCGTTTCTTTATGGAAGTGGAATATAATAAAGGGATTTTCGAATTTATTTATGGATTTGAAAGGAAGGAAGAAGATGCCGTCCATTAGCAAAATCCGGCTGACGAATGTCGTGTATGAAGAAGGGTTGAAACGGTACAACGATGAAATTTTCCGCTTTGACGGCCATAATGGGGCGATACTGCTTGAAAACGGCGGAGGAAAAACGGTTTTGATTCAAACCGTCCTGCAAGCGATTTTGCCTCATGTGGAGGTAGCGAACCGAAAAATCAAGGACACGCTCCAACTCGAAAGTGCTCCTGCTCATATTGCCGTTGAATGGATAATGAATGATGAACCGAGACGCTATGTGGTGACAGCCGTATCGCTGTTTATAACGAACAATGGATTAGATTCGCTGCGCTATGTTTATGAATACAATGCTAATGATCCGAACGGAATGGAAGGCATCCCATTTGTACGTGAAGGAAAAGATGGAAAACGACCGGCTGAGCGGGGAGAGATGCAAGATTATTACAGTTATATGAAAGAAAAATCGTTCCATGCCCGTACGTTTAACACAATTAAGGAGTACAAAACGTTTTTGGAAGAGCAATATCACATTATTTCAAGTGAATGGGAGAGTATTGTCAAGATTAATAGTTCAGAAGGCGGTGTCGAAGCTTTTTTTGATGAGTGCAAGAGCACGAACCAACTTTTTGACCGCTTGCTTATTCCAATAGTCGAAAACTCCATTGTAGGTCACGATGCGAATTTATTCGCAGATATGTTCGAAAAGCAGCATACGAGCTTTAAACAATATAAAAAGCTAAAAGAAACGATCGAAGAAAATAAGCTCATTCAACATGAACTGGAAAAATATGTACAAACATATGAACAGTTTCATAACAGTGAACAAACTTATTTAAAGGCAAAGCAACGTGCAAAAGGGGCTTGGCTCGAAATGCTTAAGCAAAAACAGGCATGTGAGGATGAACGAACAGAGATAGAGAATAAGCTTAAGGAGTGGAAAAACAGCAGTGATGCACACAACAGGAAATTTGCCTCTTATGAAATTTTATCTGAACAGACATTATGGAAAAAATTTGACCAAGAATATAAAATCGCCCTCGCACGACGGGAAGAGAAAGGAGAAGAGCTCACTCAACGGGAAAGAGACTATTATTCCTTGAAACTAGCGGGGCTAAAAGCGAAGCGAAAAGTTCAGGAAGAGCGTTTAGCGTATATTGAAAGCGAAATGAAAAAGCTTGACCAAACAGAAGAGCTGATCCATTATGAAGAGGAATTCGAAACAGCCCAACGTGCACTACTAGGGTGCTTCATGGAACAATTAGATGCAATCGAAAAAGAAGAGCAAGGTCTCAAATATGAATTAAATCCGATTGACTTAAGGCTCGAACAATTGATGAAAGTGCAAAAGGAATGGAACGAAAAGGAGCGAAATGCTCGTGATCAATTATCCGCTATTAAAAGCCGAATCGAATCAAGGATCAACGATTTAGAAAAACTAAAACAACAGCTTCTAGCAAACCCGTCCCAGGAACATGTGAGAGAAGAAATAGAAAAATGGATCAATCGGCAGCAATGGTTGGATGAAGAAATCATTCGTTTACAGCAAGAGGTTAAGCAGCTTTTTCAGGAGGAAAAAGAAGCGGAAGCAAGAAAGGAAGCTTACCAAGATGAACTTTCAACCGTGCAAAGTGAACAAAAAAGTACGGACTATCAACTAAGAGAAATTCAACGGGAAGAAGAAGCGCTTATTCAAAAGTTGGCGTCTCTTAGACCTCAATGGGCGACGTTGGAAAGTGTTCATGCAAATGAAGCTACGATCGAAATGAGATTGATAGAACAAATCGAAAAAAGAATGAAAGAGCGAAACACATTGTTGGTTCGCGAACGTATGGCCTATCGGTTTGTAGATGATTACGGTAGCCAAGAAACGTTTTTCGGAGATGCGTTTTTAGAACAACAGCTAAAATCATGGAAAAACCAATTTGATTATTTGGCGACAGGCGTTGAATTTTTACGCTCTCTAGATGAAAAGGACCGCTTGAAGAACGAAAATTTTCCGCTATGGCCGATTACGTTAATTACAACCGAAAAATCAAAGGAACGGCTAGTTCAAAAAATAAAGCAGGTCAGCGATCGCCTCCAATTGCCGATTGTAGTGATCTCAACGGAAGAAGCCGTAAATATCCACGACGGACAATTTCAACATGGCTGGATTGAACCGCGTCATTGGGATGAGGCAATAGATCCGGCATCTTTTCAAACATGGAAAGATAGAATTAAAACGAGCGCGGCGGAAACGACAAAGCTGCGCGAAAAGAAAGAAGATGAAATCAAGTCGTGGCAAGAAGTGACACAAGAATTTAAAAGATTTCTTCAGGTGCATCCGTTTGAAAAGGTAGAAACTCTTCATCAAGCCTATGCGCAATTCGTCGGCCGAATCGAGCAGTTGACGATGTCCATTCAAAAAGAAAAAGAGCGAATTGATGAACTGCGCATGAAAACAGCCAAAGCCCAATCTCTTATTCATAACTATGGGGAGGAGAAGAAAGGGCTCGAGGCAAAAATTGAAAAAGGAATGCAATATCTTCAATATGAAAAAGAAATAGAGGAAGACCGGAAAAAACATAAACAGTGGCAAGAAACGATTGTGTTGATCGAGAGAGAATTAAAACGTGTGGACAAGCAGACTCATGATGTTTCAGAACAGAAAGCTGCTATTGAAGATCGTATCAAATCATTACAAAATGATATTCGTTATATTAAAGAAAATGATGAGTATCAATCACTGCGGTCGCTGCAACCGATCTATTCTGGTGAAAGTCAGCACATCATTCGCGAAAAAATTCGCGAATTGGAATATAAGATCCGGCAAATTCAAACGACGTACGGCGAGTGGAAAGCGAAACAAGACTTTGAAAAACGAGAACTTGACCGTTTAACGAAGGAAATCAATGAGTTAAAACAGGAGCATAGTGGTTTAGACGAAACGAGGTCGTTTCCAAGTGATGGACGACAGCTGTTACAATTGTTAAAGGAGAAAATCTCTTCGTTAAAAACCGAACTTAAAAATCTAGATGGCGTCGTGGAAAATAGGCTTGCTCTAGCAGAGAAACAAAAAGGGAAATGGGAGTCCAAATTAGAGCAATTTCAAAAAAATTATCCGAATCATGGAATATTTCAATTTGCAAAACCGCTCGATGTGATAAAAGAAGAACTGCAAAAGGAAAAAGAAGATATAGACAAAAGAAAAGTATATCTTCATCAAGAAAAAGACCGGATTGAAAAAAAATTGAATAACATCGAGGAAGCGGAGCACGGCTTGGATCGGTTTGTTGAAGGCCATCATTTCAACGCACCGCACATATCGGCACTTCCATTAAGTTCCGAGGAAAAATTGGAATTAATGTATCATCATAAGCGCTTTGTCAAAGCGATTACGGATGATCTTCAAGAGTGCAAAAAGGTCGTTGAAGAAATGAAAGGCCATGTAGAACGGGCGAAGCGTTTATTTAGAGACTTTTGCAACCGTTCGATCAAAGATGTAAAAATGCGCCAGATGGCATTAAACGGAATCGAACATAAAGAAACTTACGAAGACATCATGGATTTTAAGAAAAACATGATGAGAAGTGTCGAAAGTGCGACGAATTATGCCAATGAACACATCCGGCAAAAAGATGCGGAGCTCCAAACGTTCATTAACCATATTCATTCCCATTTGAGAACGGTAGTAGAGGAGCTGAAACAAATTCCAAAGAAAACGAGGGTCAAAGTAGGAGACGATTGGAAGCAAATCTTTACTTTTTCCATTCCAGAGTGGGAAGAGGAAGCCGGCAAAACACGAATTCGCGACCACATAGAATGGATCCTGAAGCAGCTTGAATCCGATCGATATGTGAATGAGCACGGCCAGCAAGACGATGGAAAAATACGGAAAGAAATTGAAATATGGCTACAGACGAAACAGCTTTTACAAGTTGTCATGAATAATGAGGTAATGAAAGTAAGCTGCCGCAAAGTCACGAACGATAACAGAGTGACGTCGCGCTCCTATTCTTGGGAGCACAGCAATCTCTGGTCCGGCGGGGAAAAGTGGAGCAAAAACATGACCTTATTTTTAGGCATACTTAACTATGTTGCCGAGAAAAAACAGCACATCAAGCCGAATATGAAACGTCACCGCTCGGTCATTTTGGACAATCCGTTTGGAAAAGCATCGAGCGATCATGTATTAAGTCCTGTGTTCTTTGTTGCTGAGCAACTTGGTTTTCAAATGATTGCTTTAACAGCACATGCGGAAGGAAAGTTCTTGCAAGACTATTTCCCGGTCATTTATAGCTGCCGACTCCGACCATCCTCTGATCCCAATAAAAAAGTTATGAAAAAAGAAAAATGGCTTCACCATGCTTATTTTCAAGATCACGAGCCAAAATCGCTCGAGCGATTGGGAGAAGCGGAGCAGTTGGAATTGTTTTAGACGATGGCAGACAGCCGCCTCCTTATTTAACAATGGGGCGGCTTGATTTGAATTTCACTATCATTGTTTTTGGTTAAAGAAAGGCATCCTGAATTTTTTCCAGCCATAAAGGTAAGAAATAAGGGCTTTTTTGGTATTCTTTTTTTCATCGCAGGAACACGAGAATTCCAAGTTGTTTTGCAGCAAAAATCCAATTCCATTTAAGTAAAGTGAGCTAAATTCTACTTTTAAGAAATAACAAAATGTAACGTTTGATCATTAAGTAATTGAAGGTTCCAGAAAAGCCAAATTCTTTGGATAGTGAAAGATTATTTAGAAAAATCGCATAAACTTTTTGAATATAATATAAATTTATACTTGCGGATAATTTGCGCTGTTTACACTATAGCAACCGATAGATGTGAAAAAGAAATTACGTATTTTAAAGCGGGTCATGATCCGCTTTTTTAGTTAATGGCAACACTTAATCCTGTTTATCATCAAAGGTCAATGCTTCCAGAAGGATAAGATATTTTTCGCGCAATTCACTAAATAAGCTTCTAAATCATCATTAACTGTGCCCGCTTCTTAGAATCCGTTTAATTGGAAGGCGGAGCTGGTGTTTAATTTTTCGGGTAAATACTTTGGTGTGATGATGCATGTCTCTCCATCCGCCAATGTGGCCGCTCTTTTGACAACGTTAAACAGCTCTCGTGCCATAAATAGCCACCCATTACCCGGCCGTGCACCAGATACTTTTAATGCTTTATATGTCGTTACTCCATCGCATAAAATGGGTGCTACTTCGATTGGATCTAAATTAATTTTCGCTACATAATCAGCAGGAGCTTTACAGTATTCCGCATATCTCTCATCAACAGAATATCCGCCGTTTAATTGATGGGGGCAAAGTGTTTTTTGGCCTGTCAAACAATATTCGCATTCTCCGCATGCGGAATATAACCACGGGATGCCAACGCGGTCTCCGACTTTTATTGATTTCACTCCTTTTGCGGCTTCAACAACAATTCTGACCCCTTCATGACCAAGAATCAACGGCAATTTCGGTTTAACAGGCCAATCTCCATGAGCTGCATGCAAATCAGTGTGGCAAACGCCGCTTGCATCGATCTTAACTAAAACTTCACCTTCCTCCAGTTTCGGTTTGTCAACCTCTTTAATTTCAAGCGCTTTCTTAAATTCACTGACCACTGCTGCCTTCATTCATACCAACCCCTTTCGTTTTTTCAATTTTATCTCTTACAAAATTGGTACCAAAAGCGGTTAATTGATGGAATATTTAAAAAATGATAAGTGGATTTTGACCGAAATTTCTGCTTACATGACAAAATTTTGGCAAGTTGAATTTGCGAAAAAAAAGAAAAAGTCGATTGTTCCATTTGGTTCTCTCTGTTACAATGGAAAAGAAGAATATTCAAAAAAGCTAATGGTTCGTTTTAAAGGTTTCAAGCAGAAGAATAAGATTGCTGCGATAAGCCGGTTATTCAAAGGCGGGTAACAAATTGTTTTATATATTGCAAACGCTTACATTTCTTGGGGAGTTTTTTCATTGTTTTTGTATAACGGGCATTTTGAAAAAGTATAAATTGGAGGGTCAATATGCTGGCATTAGGTTTCGATTTATCTCAAAAGCAAACTTTGAAACTTGCCATGACACCTGAATTACAACAATCTATTAATATTTTGTGTTACTCAGCCGTTGAACTTTTAGATTTTTTGCATAAACAGACAGCTGAAAATCCGTTCTTGGATTTATCAGCTAAAAATGAAGAAGCGCCCCGAATATCTGAAGGTTTTCATGCTTTCGACGCTCGATCCGCTGAAATTTCAATGAATGGAACGAATAGCCGTAAGGACTATGACTATGATCCGATCAATCATTTTTCTGCCAATACAAAAACGCTTGAAAGACATTTGATGGAACAATTGGCGATGGTGAAACACTTAACGGAATTACAACAAGATATTTTAAAGTTTTTAATTGGAAATATCAATGATAACGGATACTTGGAAATAGAAGCTGAAACAGTGGCCTGCATTTTTTCGGTTTCCATCAATCAGGTTGAAGAATTGATAGGCGTTCTACAATCGTTTGATCCAGTCGGCGTCGGCGCTAAAAATTTAAAAGACTGTTTGCTCATTCAATTAAGATCGATGCCGGATTTTCATGAATTAGCTTATCTGTTAGTGGAAAACAATCTTGCAGACGTAGCCGAGAAACGCTTCAAGAAACTTGCAAACCTTTATCATACAACTCTTCCGAAAATACAGGAAGCCGTTGATTTTATTAAAACACTTAATCCGCGTCCGGCAAGCAATTTTGGTGCAGAACTGACCCATTATATCACACCGGACGTTATCGTAGAAAAAAAGAAAGAAGAATTTATCATTACTGTAAATGACAGCTTCATGCCGAAACTAACCGTCAATTCTTTCTACAAAGATATGTTAGAGAAGAAGCAGCTTGATTCCGCACACAATTACTTAAAAGATAAATGGAATGAAGCCAACATGATATTAAAAGGAATTCAGCAGAGACACGCTACCATTTATAAAGTGGCAAAGGCGATTGTTGAAGAACAGCAAGAATTTTTTCAAACTGGCGCAAAAGGGTTAAAACCAATGAATTTAAAAAATATTTCAAGCAAGCTGGGACTGCATGAATCAACTGTCAGCAGAGCGACGCACAATAAATATATACAAACTCCATACGGACTTTTTAAATTTAAAGACTTTTTTACGAAGGGATTTGCCAAAACGAATGGTTCTGAAGTCGTTTCATCTGCAGCGGTCAAGGAGAAAATTAAAGCCATCATTCACAACGAAGAAAAGAAAAACCCTTGTTCTGACCTGAAAATCGCAAAATTGCTGGAGCAGCAAGGATTAAAAATTTCCCGCCGCACGGTGGCTAAATACCGGGAAGAGCTTGGAATACCCGGGTCATCAAAAAGAAAACGCTTTTCATAACTTGGTAGATTTCGTTGGAACCTGAGGAATCGTAAAGTATTTTGTCGCCGTATACGGCACGGTCTGTTAAATTAAAATTTTGTTCCGGAAGAGTAAAAAAACAACCAGACGGAGTTTCGCCCGGTTGTTTTTGATACAAAGAGTCTTTTAAAGGAACATTGCCACTTTATATGCTTTGCATGCCGCACATCCTTTGTTAAGTAGAAAGGGAACTATTCCAGACTCAAAGCCGTATCTTTTTTAAATAACTTCAATCCGATTAAATAGATAATCCCGATTCCCAACCATATGAAGCCAAGAAGTTTTGAAAGCGGATCTAGATTGATCCAAACATACCCGATAATTATGAAACCGATGAAAGGCAGGAGCAAATGGCTGACATAATTTTTGCTTTTTTTCTTTCTGATAAAATAATAGATCACTGATATGTGCAGGAACAAAAATGATGACAATGCTCCAAAATTTACAACAGAAGACAGCTTGCCTATTTGCGATGAGAAAAAAGCCGTTATAATTATCGAAACGACAGCAATAAGCAAAGTGCTTAAATAGGGCGTTTGATATTTCGGATGAACTTTTGATAAAAAGGTTGGCAATTTTCGGTCGCGCGCCATACTGTACAATATTCTCGAAATGGCTGCTTGGGCTACTAATGCATTTGCAATGCCCCATGAAAAAGCTGTTGCAATAATCGTCAATACCTTGAGCCAAGTTCCACCGGCTATTTCAGCAATTTGATAAAAAGCGACATCAGGATTTTGAAAAGCTTGAAAATCCGGCCAAATCAGTGCAGCGACCCATGTTTGAATAATAAACAAGGCGCCGACCGTGAGCAAAGAATAAATACACGCCTTTCCAATCGATTGGCTGCCATCCTTTGTTTCTTCAGCTAAAGTGGAAATGCCGTCAAAACCTAAAAAACTCAACACAGCAATCGAAACGGCTCCCATAACCACATTCATGCTAAAATGGTTTTCATCATAAAGCGGCTTCATGGTAAATTCAGCACCGTTTACGCCTTTTATAATGGCTGCTATTCCTACAAATAGAAAAATAGCCAAAACGATCAGTTCTAAAATGACAATAATTTTATTCGCCCTTGCCGTAAATTCAATTCCACGGACGTTGATCACCGTATTGATTGCAATAAATAAGATTGCCCATACTACTATCGGAATTTGCGGAACAAGATCATGCAATGCTGATGCGCTAACAAGGTACAGCAATGCAGGAACAAAAACATAGTCCAGTAAAATCAACCATCCTGCAACAAAGCCTACGGAATCATTAATTCCTCTTTGTGCATAAGAATAAACGGAGCCGGCAATTGGAAATGCTTCGGACATTCTTGCATAACTAAACGCCGTAAAAATCATGCCGACCATGCCGATCAAGTATGTTAAAGCAACCATCCCATTGGAACCTTGTGCAACAGAACCATAAATTCCAAAAGGAGCAATCGGAACCATAAAAACCATGCCGTAAATCAACAAATCCCAAAATGTTAAAGACCGCTTTAATTCTTGTTTATAGATAGGCTGCTCCTTTGCATTTGAGATTAATGGTGCTTCCATCCTTTTTCCTCCTAGAAAATTTTCGAAATGTTAAGGCTGTATAATATCGTTTTCGGCACATACATTCTTGCTGTTTTTAAAGGATCGACAATTTGGCTGACTTGCACATGCCCAGCGGCGCTTAACAACATCATCACTTCATCAAGATGCATCTCTGTTCGTTCCGTTAAATAATTCGCCATTGTTTTGACAGCGACATCTGCCGCTTCATCTAATGTAGGTTTGGAAACAATAAAAGCAAAGCCTTCATCATTTTCAACAACTGGGGTCGATAAGTTTTCCCCTTTGATCACTGATAGGGTTACCGTTACTTTTGCAGGAATCTCAATGCCGGAAACGCCAACTTCGCCATCTCCCATTGCAGCATGGACATCCCCTAAAGAAAACAGCGCCCCCTTATGAAATACCGGAAAATATACAGTGGCGTTCTCCGTAATTAAAGTTGTATCCATGTTTCCCCCGTGTTCTCCAGGTGTTCCGCATGGCACTTCACCGTCTTTTGGGGCAACACCAATCACGCCGATCATTGGATTTAAAGGCAATTCAATCTGTTCATTAAAACGGGCTTTCCCGTTAGAAACTGGAATTTTTTTGATGGAAAAATAAGAAATTTGATCCCCCATGACACCTAGTTCAGGACCCGTTACCATTGTACCTTCGTTGTCCAATTCAATTTTCTCAATTTTTACCTTCAGAATATCTCCCGGTTCTGCTTCTTCAACATAAATTGGACCCGTTGCCGGATTAATTTGGTTCCAATTAATCGAAGAATAGGCGGTCGATTCGCTTTCAATTTGGTTTAAGAAACAATCGAATGTTTCAATTGTCACTCGGCTCCCTGATGCAACCCGCATTACCGGTTCATGTTTAGCGCTCATTTCATAAATATAAGAATTGCGTGCCAGAAGTGTTTCCATCTCAATCATCCTCCCTGAAATAAGTTTTTTAAATTTCAATTAATTCCCAATATTCCGTTCCCTATAGAAAATTTCTGTCTGAACAGCAGTTGGCTACTTTTTAAAGGCGGTCAAGTCAAATGAAACCGAACTTGCCAACGGTGGATAACGGGGGTGCTCGGACGCTCATCTGCATCAATAAATGTCAGGGTTGGCGGATCGAAAGTGCATTTTCTTTAATATTAAAATATTTTGAATATTATTTTTTACGAAATCTTGCCCCGCTTTTATAAAATCTTGTTTATTTTCTGAACTGCACTAAATTGGATATAACAGCAAGAGTAATGGAAGAGATTCCAGCTGTTGCGGCAGCCAATAAGGAATTTTCAAACAACCAAATATAGAGGCAAATGAACCATATGGAAAAAATGCTGATCGGAAACCAAATCGTATGTTTTTTCTTGCTAAACAGCAAAGACCAGAAAGGAAAAGATACCGCAATATATAAAAGAAAATAGCTTGCAAATAGCATGTTCAAATGATTGTTTAAGAAATATTGGACAAAAGAGGCGGCGAAAGTTCCGCAAATGACAAAAAGATAGAAATTTTTAAGTTTTTTTGGAGTACGGTCTTTGTTTCTGAATAAAGAAACGATAAGAATGGTAAAGGAATAGATTGAAAAAATGACGGCATTTGCCACACTAAAAAGCCAGACAATCACAACCATGATGTTGAGACTTTGCAGTGGGAGGTTGAATATATTTTTACTAAGCATGTCAAACGTTCTGTAATGGTATTTACTTAACAGATAAACGATAAACAACATGACGGACAATGGAATGGACGAAAAACAAAAAATAGATAATTTGATTGCACTGTAACGGTAGTTATCGCGGATGGAATGAACAACTTGCCACAAAAAAGAGTGGGTGGCCAGCATGCCGATGGATGCCATAAGAAAAGATAAAATAAAAATAAATTTTGGCCGATTCCAATGAAAATTGAAGAAAGTATAAGATTGGTAGATTTGATGAATGCCATCCTTTAAATAGAAAAATAAAGGAACAAACAAAATGATAAAACCGCCTATCACTAGAAAAGTGTAGCCTGTTCGGTAAATTGTCGGCATTCCGCCCAGCCCGGCAACCATCACGCAAAAAGCAATAAATAAAACATTAAAGATCAAGGGGGAACGGGAAAAATTTAAAGAAAAAACGTGATCAGCCAATGTTAGCTGCAAAATAAAACCGTCCATATTGGCAATCAAAATGATGAGCATAATCAATCGAAAAGCTGCTGGTGTCAATTTAGCTCGGTAAAAATTGATTACTATTGGCTCATATATATTTTGGCTTCTCATTTGTTTTGTTAGATTTACCAGAAATACATAAATCAAAAGAAAAAAAAGAAGGAAAAAAAGAACACTGAAAAATAAGCCGAAATGGAAAATCGTAAAAATAGGAATGAAAAGAAATGCTTGCATAAATAATGACATCCACAATAAAGTGGTGCCTTGTTTAATGCCAAGTCCGTTCCTTACCATAATGAACTCATAAAATGCTTGTTTATTTGCGATTTTATCCAAGTTAAAAATAATCAACCCTGCAAACAAAAATAAAATGATATACCAATCAATCATGGTGCTTTTTTCTCCTTGTATTGACGAGGTGTCAAATGGACATGTTTTTTAAAAGAATGACTAAAATGGTTGATGCTTGTAAATCCCGTTTCTTCCGATACTTTTTGAATCGACCAATCAGAATGCTCTTTTAAAAATTTTTTGGCCATTTCGATCCGATATACAACCAAATATTCTTGAAAACTCATCCCGATTTCTTTCGAAAACTTTCTGCTTAAATAATTGGGAGATACATGAATTCTTTGGGCTAAATCTGTTAAATTTATTTTAGAACGGTAATTTTCACGAATAAATTCCAGTGCTTGCTTGACAATGTCCGAAACTCCTTCAACATAGCCAAATTGCTGAATAAAACGGTCAAGCATTCTGTATAGTTCGTCTGTCATAATCGGTTTCACAAGATAATCAAATACTTGCATTTTTATTGCATTTTGTGCGTATTGGAACTCCGCATGAGCCGTTACCATTACGCATTCTGTTTCAAAATGCTGTTTTATATATCGGCACAGCGCTAATCCCGATTCGCCAGGCAAATGAATATCCAACAGGGCCAAATCAACATCGTGCTCATGCAAGATTTTCTTTGCCTGCACAGCATCCTCTGCCTCAAAAAGTTTCCATTCGGGGTATTTTTGATGGATTAAAAATGACAATTGTTCCAATTCCAACAATTCATCGTCCACAATTAAAATGTTCATATTTTTCCCTCCGGTGTAAACGGCCAGACTACTTTTGCAATTGTTTGATGATTGACCCTTTTGACGGATAATTCCGAATAGAGATCGTATAGCAAGGAAAGCCGTTTTTGAATATTTTTTAAACCGATTCCATTCTGTTGGAGACTTGTAACGTCAAAGTCCGGTCCGTTGTCAATTACGAGCAATGTCACCCAATTTCCTTCTCTTGACAGTGAAATGGCAAGCTTCTTGATCCCTGGCTGCTTTTCCAACCCATGTTTAAAGGCATTTTCAACAAGGGTCTGCAGCATATATGGAGGCAAATAAGTGGATTTGGCATCTTCATCAATGTTCAATTCTACCACCAAACGATTGCCGAAGCGTATTTTTTGTATTGAAATATAATGGGAAGTATAGGTCAATTCTTTCATAAATGGAACAAGCGATTCTTTTTCAACATATTTATAGCGGATGAATTGCGAAAACTCCTCGAGGGCATGGGTTAAGTCGCTTGTTCTTCCAAGCCTGCTTAAAGACAACATCGCATTTAAGGAATTAAATAAGAAATGCGGCTGAATTTGTTGGCTGAGCTGCAAATACTCCATTTGATGCAATTCTTTCTCCATTTCCATTTTTTTATTTTCCAACTGCAAATAATCAAATTCTTTCTCAAAAAAACCGAGCAATAACAGAATGACATAACTGGCTATGGGGATCCCCAGCCCTAGTAATATCAGTAGAGTAAAAAAGGATTCATTCATTTGAAAATTTCCCCTTTAGAATTCGAACGTACAAATAATCCGTTTCATTTACGACTCATTATACGACGAATTTTTGCAAGCATTATGAGTATACCGAATAAAAATGAAATTTTCACCTTGGAGCACCCGGTTAGGAGAAAAAGCACTTGGGGAACACGAGATTAGATAGCGATGTTGGAATGGCGGCACTAATAAAGTGGAATCATTCAATTTGATTGGTGCAAGACTTTCTTCGTTTAGCTGTTTTTTATTCTTGAACTTCTACGGAAGAACGAATGGCTTCCTTTATCTTCCGTAGACATTTGCTGTCTGCCGCTGGAAAAAAAGGCAGGGGTTTAGTTACTGACTCTAAAGATGTTATTATGTGGTTAATTAATGATAAATTGAAAAGAAGGTATGCAAATGTTTGGAATAACGGGTTACGGAGTTAATTTATGGCAATATTAATGAATGTAACGCCCGGCACCGATACAATGTATATCATTAGCAGAATTATGTCACAATGCAGAAAAGCAGGCATTTACTCTGTGCTTGGAATATCAACGGGTTCTTTCATCCATACTTTATTTGCTGCCTTTGGTCTATCGATTATTTTGACAAAATCAATTGTGTTATTTACTGTGACTAAAATCATAGTTGCTGCTTACTTGATGTATCTTGGCATCAAAATAATGTTTCAAAAATCATCGCTAAAAGTTGAATCCTCCGGTATTGCAGAATGTGAAATTTAGAAAGATCTATATGCAGGCAGTCATAACAAATGTTACAAATCCAAAAGTAGCTTTATTCTTTATTTCTTTTCTTCCGCAATTTATTATGACAAACAATCCTTATGGCTCTGTTCCGTTTATTATTTTAGAATTTCGTTTATTATAACAGGCACTCTTTGGGTTTTAATCGTTGCCTATTTTGCTTCATTCGTTACGAAAAAACTAAGAGAAAATACAAAAGTCACAAACTTATTAAACAAATTCACTGGGATTATTTTTATAGGGCTAGGAATAAAATTATTTCAAACAAGAGCGCCTCAATAAACTTTAAACTAGTTTTAATAATCGACGGATTGCCTCTTGCTTAAAAAAATAAATTCACCTAGTCTGCCATGAAAAAACAAAATGAAGATGAACACAAAATGTTTATAAAAATTTGTTAACTTACCTTACAAAGGTTAAGACTCTATTAAAAACCTTGTGATACATTATTGACAAATAAATGAGGTTTAAGAAGGCAAATGGGGTGTTTTCCCAATACATATTGGAGGTGAAGGATATAATCGCTCAAAAACTGCCGCCTACGTTAGGCGATTTAAAACAAGCCATTATGAGAGAATATAATCAAGTGAACCAAATGATTTTTAAAGTAGGGGTTATTGAACAAAAGGTAAATATTTTCGATAATAATATTCTCATTTTGGCTAAACATCGGAGAATCTCAGTACTCAAAATTATCGATGAATCGGATGGTGCTCTATCCAATACAGTCGATCGAATTCTTATTGAAAAATCCAAAGCGCTGCTTCAAAAAAATTTTGGAGAGCGATTCGGATTTGAGATTCAACTAATTATAAAGGATTATATTGCGTCAAAAGAAATGAGCGTGACTTTGATACTATTAGATAAAAATGTCGAAGAATATTTGACTGGTTAAATGAGCTCATTGATGAAATGAGAGCAGGACAACCGTCAGTACAAGATTTGAGGGATGTATTATGCCTTCTTTCTTTGCTGGTGGTTGTCTTTTTATTTTCACAATAATTACATTCATTAAAAAGTATAAAGAGGTGAAAAGTGTTGTACAAGTTGGAAATAATCAATATCAGCAAAATATTTAAAAAGAATGGAGTAGAAACGATCGCTTTGTCAGAGACAAATATGAAAATCCCTAAAGGAAAATTTGTCAGCTTAATCGGACCAAGTGGTTGTGGAAAATCTACGTTGTTTAATATCATTGCTGGGCTGTTAAGGCCTTCAAGCGGAGAAGTGCTGCTGGACGGAGAAAATATTATCGGAAAAAAAGGGTGTGTCGGCTACATGCTGCAAAAGGATTTGCTATTGCCCTGGCGGACCATTTTAGACAATGTCATTTTAGGACTGGAAATTAAAGGAGTTACAAAAAAAGAGTCGGAAGAAAGGGCCATTCCTTTATTGCATCGCTACGGTTTAAAAGGATTTGAACATCATTATCCGAGAGAGCTTTCAGGAGGAATGAGGCAGCGGGCGGCACTTTTGAGAACTTTGCTTTACGACCAGGATGTTATTTTACTCGATGAGCCGTTCGGGGCTTTGGATGCACAAACTAGATTGATGATGCAAACCTGGCTTTTGCAAATATGGAGTGACTTTAAAAAGACGGTATTATTTGTCACCCATGATATTGATGAGGCCATTTATTTATCAGATGAAATTTATGTCCTTTCCCCTAGGCCAGGACGGTTGAAAGCAAAAGTAACCGTCAATCTGCCAAGGCCCAGAGAGGAGCAGACTATGTTGTTAGATGAGTATATCCGATTAAAACAAGAGCTTTTAGAATTGTTGAAAGAAGAAGAGCCGCTTAAAAGAGTAGAATAAGGAGCATTCCTGTTAGAAGTTTTTTCGGGGACTTGAATAAAAAAAGCCCTCTTGGTATGATTCGGGGGTGTCAATCAC
>NZ_JBVVUU010000028.1:0-34198 GCF_056032925.1 Aeribacillus sp. JST-2 | reverse complement strand
GCGATGTCATGAAAAATATGGCATGAGATCAAAATTAAATTTCACTTATTGGTGTCCAAAATATTGACTTAAATCCATAGGCTTCTCTCAAGTCCGAATCAAGTGCCAAGAGTTCTTCTACTCTCTCTTTCTCTTTTGGATTAAGCTTAAACGGGGATTTCCATAAAAGCTCTTTATTTCTTTTCACTCGAATACGTTGTTCTTTATATAATTTATGTTGCACTTCTCGTCTTACTTGATCAAATGCCCAATAAGCTTGTCTCATAAAGTGAAATCGATCCGCAATAATAAGAGGATTCCCTAATTGTCTTTGAACAGCTTTCTTAAATGACTTGGATAAATCCATCACCACGATCTGTACATTCCCTGTATCACATTGTTTTAAATAGGTTTCAATCGTTTTTACACGTCGGTCTGGCAGAACATCCAAAACTTCTCGATTTTCTACATCGACAATAATCGTTTGATATTTTTCCCCTCCTGCATCACCCTTAAATTCATCAATGGCAATCGCACGCGGAAGTACCTTTTTAACAGGAATGGATCGTGCATCGAACATTCTTAATAGTCGGTTTGTACTCACCCCAGCTAGCATCCCAGCATGTGTAAAGGACATTTCTGCACTTAAACATAATGCCTCCTGAGCCAGCATGAGCGTGTGACGTTGATATCGATCTACAAACGAAAGCTTTTCATAAAAAGTATGACCACATGTTGTACAACGATATCTTCGCTTCTTCACATGTAAGTACACTCTTTTTCCCGCCACTGATGAACTCTGTATTTTTTGCATTCGATAGCTATGGATGCGTTTTGTACGGCTTTTACACTGCGGACATTTCTGCATTTTCACACGTGTATGTAGTTCAAACCAAAATACGCCTTGTTCTTCCCCTGAATCAAAAATCTCTACATGCTTATCTTTAATCCCTAATAAGTTTATGATAGAATGAGTAAGCACCTATCTTCTCTCCCTTTGGTATCTTTTGTGTCGCAACTTTAGATTATCAAAGAGAGAGAAGAAGGTGTTATTTTTTTATCATTTTTTGTGGATTATCTGAGCCCTTGAGATGATAAGCATGACCACCACATTTAGTATAGAGCCCGATTTTACGTGTCTATTTTCTTGACATAATACCACTATTCCAAATTCCTCAAATTCATTTATCCATTGCCTCAAAGAATATCTAGTAATTTGATACCTTTTACAAAGCTCTTGAATAGTACATTCTCGGTTTTCATATGCAAGTAAAACTTCAAGTTTGAACTCTGTAGTATATTGCTTATACATAGAAAAACTCCCCCTAAGGTAAAACAGATTTTTTATATTTTAATCTGTCTACCTTAAGGAGAGCATATCATTATGAGGCAGCCCCTTCTCGATCATTTTATTTGGCTTTTCGGTTTCGTTTCCCCCGTCCATTCCAGCATTCCACCGATCATATTGCATACATTGTAGCCGAGTTCCTGCAAATAGAGGCAAACATTTTCGCTCCGTCTGCCCGAACGGCAGATGAAAATATATTCCTTCTCTTTATCAAGTTCGTCGATACGGTCGGGAATCTCTCCCATCGGTATATGCTTTGCTTGCGGAATCATGCCTTCTTCCACTTCTTCTTCCTCGCGGACATCAATGAGTTCAAGTTTTTCACCGTTTTCAAGCTTTGTTTTTAACTCTTCGGGTGTTATTTCTTTCATCGAATTCATCCCTGCCTTTTTTCATCTTGTTTCCATTGCAAAAAAGAGATTACTCTTTCTACAACGGGACGAAGTTAATTTGCGACAATGTTGACAAGCTTGCCAGGAACAGCTATCACTTTGCGAATGGTTTTGCCCTCAAGCTGTTCTTTTACTTTTGTGTCATCCATGGCGATTTTTTCCATTTGTTCTTTTGACGCATCATTCGGCACAAGCAGTTTTGCCCGGACTTTCCCGTTGATCTGAATGACAATTTCCACTTCGTCTTCGACAAGTTTTGCTTCATCCCATGCTGGCCAAGATTCATAGGCAATTGTTCCATGATGGCCAAGCTTTTCCCATAGCTCTTCGCAAATATGCGGAGCAACTGGCGATAAAAGCTTCACAAATCCTTCCATATATTCTTTTGGAAGAGATTTGGCTTTATAGGCTTCATTAATGAAGACCATCAATTGGGAAATGGCCGTGTTAAAATGCAGATTCTCATAATCCTCCGTCACTTTTTTCACTGTTTGGTGATAAATCCGTTCAAGCTCTTTAGACGGTTTATCGACAATGTTGGGATTCAGTTTGCCGTCTTCCGTTACAAATAAACGCCATACACGATCTAGGAAGCGGCGGGCTCCGTCAAGCCCTTTCGTCGACCAAGCGATTGATGCATCAAGCGGTCCCATGAACATTTCGTATAAACGAAGAGTGTCTGCTCCATGGCTTTCTACAATTTCATCCGGATTGACGACGTTTCCTTTTGATTTGCTCATCTTTTCATGGTTTTCGCCGAGAATCATTCCCTGGTTAAACAATTTTTGGAACGGTTCTTTTGTCGGAACCACCCCGATATCATATAAAAATTTATGCCAGAATCGAGCATATAACAAGTGCAAAACGGCGTGTTCGGCACCGCCAATATAAATATCAACAGGCAGCCACTTTTTGAGTTTTTCAGGATCAGCTAATTTGTCCGGATTGCGCGGATCGATGTAGCGCAAATAATACCAACAGCTTCCAGCCCATTGCGGCATCGTGTTCGTTTCACGACGTCCTTTTTTCCCTGTTTTCGGATCGACGACATTCACCCAATCTTGAATGTTGGCTAAAGGCGATTCACCTGTACCCGAAGGTTTGATTTCATCTGTTTCCGGCAGCATTAGCGGCAGCTCCTCTTCCGGGACAGGCGTAATGGTTCCGTCCTCCCAGTGGATAATCGGTATCGGTTCTCCCCAATAACGTTGGCGGCTGAACAACCAGTCGCGGAGCCTGTAGGTTACTTTTCTTTTTCCTTTTTGATTCGTTTCCAGCCATTTGATCATCGTATCAATAGCTTCTTCTTTTTTCATTCCGTTTAAAAAGCCGGAATTGACATGCTCGCCGTCTCCAGTGTAAGCTTCTTGCTCAATGTTTCCTCCCGCTACGACTTCTTTGATTGGCAAATCAAATTTTTTGGCGAATTCATAGTCCCTATCATCGTGGGCTGGAACAGCCATGATGGCTCCTGTTCCGTAGCTCATTAATACGTAATCGGCAATCCAAATCGGCAATTTTTCGCCGCTGACAGGATTGACGGCAAAAGCTCCCGTGAACACTCCTGTTTTTTCCTTCGCCAAATCTGTTCTTTCCAAATCGCTTTTGCTTTTAATTTGATCTAAATAGGCTTCAACGGCTTCTTTTTGCTCATCAGTTGTAATTTCCTTTACAAGCGGATGCTCTGGTGCCAACACTGCATAAGTGGCGCCGAAAAGTGTATCAGGGCGAGTAGTGAAAACAGTAAATGTTTTATCAGTTCCATCTACTGCAAAATGAATTTCTGCTCCTTCCGACCGGCCGATCCAATTCCGCTGCATTTCTTTAATGCTTTCCGGCCAATCAAGCTCTTCCAAATCTTCCAGCAGCCTGTCTGCATATTCGGTAATTTTTAATACCCATTGTTTCATTGGGCGGCGAATAACAGGGTGCCCCCCTCTCTCGCTTTTTCCGTCAATCACCTCTTCATTCGCCAAAACGGTTCCCAGAGCAGGACACCAGTTGACAGGCACTTCATCGATATATGCAAGCCCTTTTTCGTAAAGCTTTAAAAAGATCCATTGAGTCCATTTATAATATTCTGGATCTGTCGTGTTGACTTCCCGATCCCAATCATAGGAAAAACCGAGGGATTGGATCTGTCTGCGGAAATTATCAATATTTTTCTTCGTGAATTCAGCCGGATCGTTGCCTGTATCGAGCGCATATTGCTCAGCCGGAAGGCCGAATGCGTCCCATCCCATCGGATGGAGCACGTTATAGCCTTGCATCCGTTTCATACGAGCTAAAATATCCGTTGCCGTATAGCCTTCCGGATGGCCGACATGAAGTCCGGCGCCTGACGGATATGGAAACATATCCAAAGCATAAAACTTCGGTTTATCGGAATCATCTTCAGTTTTAAAGGTTTTGTTCTCGAGCCAATATTTTTGCCACTTTTTCTCGATTTCGCGATGGTTGTAGCTCATGCTAGATCCTCCTTTTCTTTATGGACAAGAGACGTATAATAAAAAATCTCCCATCCCAACGACGAAGGGACGAGAGACAATATCCCGCAGCACCACCCAAATTAGCGCAACATTGCGCTCATTCTGCTCACAAATGCGGAAGCACGTCGGGCACGAATCTGCTGAAAAAGTATTTCATACCCGTAACTTAAAGGGTTTCATGAATAAACAACGATTGACCTGCACCATGCGCCAATTCTCTGAACGCATTTATTCACTACTAATCCTTTTCATCGTTGTTGCTTTTTCATACTGTTATTTTAATGAATTTTCTAATGTCATGCAAGTCAATGTCGAAAAATTTGGATTTTGCTTATGAATCTTTCTCGCCAAGAAATGTTTAATAATTGACAGAACCTTGATAAACCGATGAAAGCATGATTTCTGCTTCATTTAAAATATCTTGTAAAATTGATTCCGCTGCGTTTGGTTGGTGAAGCAGTTTTAAATTCTCTTTCATCTCATCCATTTTTTCCGGATGGTTGAATAAATCATTGACGGTATCCCGAACTTGTTCAAGTTTGTTGATCACGATGGCTGCACCTTTTGAGGAAAACAACTCTGCATTCTCTTTTTCCTGACCCGGAACCGGTTTATACAAAATAAGAGGAACTTGCAAAGCGGCCGCTTCGCTTAATGTGATTCCACCAGGTTTTGTAATCATGCAAGAACAAATTCGGAACAGCTCATCAATTCTTTCTACATACCCGAAAATTTTAATTCTGTCTGGATGCCTATGCTGAAGCGGTTCAAGCTCTGCTTTCAAAGATTGATTATTTCCGCATACAACGGCTATTTGCATGTCATCCCGCACAAAAAAAGATTCACATAAATCTTTGACATTTTTTAAAACACCATGCGCCCCTGCAGCGATCAGCAAAATTTTCTTTTTAGGATCCAATCCGTATTTTGCATATAATGTGGACGTTTCAATGGTTTCTTCAAAATGGGGGCGAATAGGAATACCCGTTACCTTGACCAGATACGGGGGGATGTTATGCTGAACGAGCTTACGCTTTAAATCTTCGCATGAAACATAATATTTATCTATATTTTTATGAATCCAAACCCGATGAAGGCAAAAATCTGTCAATACATTAAAGGTAGGAATGAATAAACCTGTGCGAGTCCGGTATTCGGGAACGACGGTAATTGGAAAAGTATTAATGATAATATCGGGATTCATCGTTCGCACAAGCTCTTGCAGCCTGCGGTGGCCAAGTTTTACATATAAATTCATAATGCGTTTATTAGACATTTTGTCAACACTATAATAGAATAAACGATAAAATTGTTTTCCGATGGAGAAACTCTTCAAATATAAGTATCTAGTAATTTCCGCCATGATTGGATGGGACTCGCTGATCAAATCAGAAACTGTCACTTTGTCGATTCCCATTTTGCGCAAAGACTGCTCCAACGTTTTGGCAACTTGTATATGGCCGTTTCCGTAATGAGCCGTTAAAATTAAAATCTTTGGATCTTTTAACATTTTCTTCACCTCAATTTAAAGCAGCTCAACAATTAAAACGAACAAAAACAAAGATGGTTTCATTTTAAATGTATATTTCCTTTTATAATTTTAGGAGAACATTTTTAAAAATCCTTTATTTTTTTATTAAATTTATGTTTCATCATTGGCCTCAAAAAACATATTTCCTTCATTTCAACCGATTTTTGGCGCTTTTGAAAATCAGCATGTAGCTGATAAAAAAAGCGATCACCGCTCCAAAAACGGCTCCCATGACATAACCGCTAATTGTTTCATCCGAAATGATATAGCCGAATACACTGAACGACAGGATGCCGATTAATATGACGAGTATGTGAATCGGAATTTCTAATTGCTTCCACAAAAAGAACGATCCTGTCCGCTCGTTCGGATGTTTAATATAAGAAAAATATCCGATGAAATAAAAGATGACCGTCATGAACAACGGGTAAAAAATATTTCCATAAGGTTCATCAAAAAAAAAGCCTGCATATGTCACCGGTGTAATGTAGAAAATCCATTCCAAATTTACATAATCGAAATAAAAGCTTTGAAAAAATATCGAAATATTGGCCAATGTTACTCCAATAACCAGCAGCGGCAAAATTGCTGCGCTGATGGCAACCACCGTCTGAGCCAGCGCCGTTCCTGTCAAAGCGCCAGCGGCGAATGTTAAAGTATATAACATCACCAAAGAGATAAGCATTAATCCATACCAGCCCACTAATGGACCATGCTCGGCATGAGTAGTATCGAGAAGGATAAGAGTGATCATGAAATTAAGGCTGATTGATAGCAAAATAGCCAAAACACCCATGCTCCATTTTATAAAATAAATGGCTCCCCGCTTGTACGGAAGGCTTAATGTAAAATCGACAATGCCTTTCCCGCGCTCCATGCCCATTTGGCTGACTGCCAAGATAAAAACAAGAAATGGTGCAATTCCGAACGTATCCGTGTAAAAAACAAACGGTTGATCCCCTTTTGATAGGTATTTAATGAAGAGGCTTGCCGGAGTATAAATGGAAAGAAGAATCAAAACCGCCCAAAAGCCGCTTTTGTTTTGCAGCCATTCTTTTTGCACGAAACCTTTCGCTACCATCTTCGATTCCCCCCAAATTTTGCGATAAATACTTCTTCCAGATTAACAGGCAATTCATGCCAAACTTTCGGCTTTAAATTTTTTAAAAACGTTCGTTTTTCTTGGTCATCTTTCCGCAAAACCATTGTATAGAAGACACCAGCATGATCTAAAATGGGAATTCCTTTTTCCCTTATTTTTAATATAACATCGTCTTCAAAAACAGCTTGAATTTTTGAATACATGCCTTTCATTTCGTCCAAGTCCATTACATCACTGATCGTATTGTTTTGAAGCATGCCGATTCGATTGCAAATCCGTTCAATGTCCTCCAGACGGTGCGACGTAATCAACATAGTTGTTTCCCTTTCAGCCGTTTCTTCCACCATCAGCTGCAAAATGTCATGTCTAGTTACCGCATCGATTCCGTCTGTCGGTTCATCAAGCAAGATGACGGAAGGCCGGGCTGCAAAAGCGAGGATGATCGAAAACTGTTTTTTCATCCCTGTTGAAAAATCGCGAAACGGCTTATTTTCCGGCAAATGATAGCGATTGATCAATTCGTTCGCATAGGTGACATCAAAATTCGGATAAATGCTTTTGAGCATTCTGACAATTTGTTTATAATTAAATGGATCATAAAAAGGTTGCCTGACAGGGACATATAGAATTTTCTGTTTTACTTCCGGATGAAGATGAATCGGTTTGTCTTCGAACACAATTTCTCCTTCATCCGGCAAAAGAATTTGCTGGATCAATCGTAAAACGGTTGTCTTTCCTGAACCGTTTCTGCCCAGCAAGCCGAAAATTTCCCCTTTTCTCAACTCAAGCTGCAGATGCTCGAGCACTTTTTCGCTGCCAAATGACTTTGAAACATTATTTATGAAAAGCATCGTCATCACTTCCAAATTCTTGTTTCATGTCTTCCATCCATTGATACATTTGTTCTAAACTAATTCCGGCATAAAATGCGTCGATCATGATTTGCCGCAGCGCCTCTTTAATCATTTTCATCTTCCCTTCATCCAACGTGTGCTGCACCGTTTCCGATACAAATGTCCCTCGCCCTCTGAGCGTTTCAATCACGCCTTCCCTTTCCAGCTCTTTATAAGCTTTGGAAACCGTATTGGGATTCGCTATGATCATGGTAGCCATTTCTCTTACAGAGGGCAGTTTATCACCAGGTTTTAACACGCCTTTGATACATAGTTCTTTCAATTTTTGCATGATCTGCTCATATATCGGCATCGTGCTTCTCGGGTCAATTTCGATCATCAAGCTCCCTTCTTTCTTTCAACAAGAACTTTTTTGTATTATGTGTACTATACAATATAGTACACATAATACAAAAAAGATGCAATCCTTTGCAAAATTCTTTGTTAAAACGCCTTTATGGAGGATTAAAAAAGGAATTTTTGAATACAAGTGAAAAATTAAAAAAAGGAACATTAAATTTAAACATTTTCTTGCTTTTTCAAAAAAAAGGGGTTACAATGATGATGAATCTATCTTGCATAACAAGATAGATGTTATTTTTCGTTAGTATCTTGTTATACAAGATAGCAAGGGGTTTGATAGGATGTCGCTGCGCAGTCAGTTATTAAAAGGAGTGCTGGAAGGTTGTATTTTAGCAGTCATCGAAAAGAGGGATGTATATGGATATGAATTGTCGGAAAATCTCAAGCAATTTGGCTTGCACGATATTAGTGAGGGCTCCATTTATCCAATTTTATTGCGGCTGCAAAAATTCAACCTAATTGAAGGGGAAATGCGGGAATCGCCTGCTGGTCCAAAACGTAAATATTACCATTTAACTGATGAAGGCAAAAATGCGCTTCGGCAGTTTCGACAAGAATGGGAAAATTTAAAAAAACCCGTTGATGACATCTTATCTGGAGGAGATTGGGATGCACACGAAAGATCTGATTAAATTGAATAATGAAAAAAGAAGCCTCTTAACAAAAGAGAACGAAAAATATTATAGCCAAATGTTATCCTATGTCCGAACACATTTTTTCTTATCAGAACAACATGCAGAAGAAATTTTACTGGAATTGTTGGATCATCTTTTAGAAGCGCAAAACAATGGCAAAACAGCCAAGGAAGTATTTGGCGACGATCTGAAAGCTTATTGCGACGAGCTCATTCGCCAATTGCCGAATGAAAGACGTTCAAGCTACTTCACTTTCACCGGTTTTCTCATCATGAATTTAGCGGGAATTTCCATCACCATAGCCGGGCTCGCCATTATTTTAAAACATTTGTCTACCGGCGTTGAGCCGACGTTTTATATCGGTACAGCCATTGTAAGTTTTTTCATTCAAGTTTGCTTCATATTTTTCGGCATTTATGTAGTTTTATCTTGGTTAAAGCGATCTGCCTTTACAGAATCAAGCAATTATTTGAAAGATCTTTTGTTTCTATTTTTCCTGTTTTTTGTCATCGGTGTTTGCATCATTTTCATCCCGAAGTTGATTCCTTCCTTCGGCGCACAATTTTCAATGAATGGCTACATTGTCCTGTTGATTGGAGTGATTGTTTGGTTTAGCTCAGAACAAATGAATAAAAAATTCGGACTGAAATAATCAGACAAAAGCTCATGGAATTAGAACCGAACCGGGAATGTCAACGAAAGAGAGCATTGTACCGGGCTTGAAGGATATCCGTTTCCAAACAACTATGAATGAGTTTATGAAAAAATGTTAATGATGATTTTTCTATAGTAGCTAAAAGCATGGAAGAGGGTTTTTTTACCCTCTTTCCACACTTTTTGAATATCCAAAATTATATTAATTGAAGAGAAACGTATTTAATTTCGAGAAATTCATCTAACCCATAGTGGCTTCCTTCTCTTCCAAGGCCGCTCTCTTTCATTCCGCCAAAAGGTGCTTGGGCAACAGACGGAAGGCCATCATTGATTCCGACAATGCCGTATTCAAGATTTTCAGAAAACCAAAAAGCCTTTTGTAAAGATTGCGTGTAAACATACGCAGCCAAACCAAATGGTGTACCGTTTGCACGTTGGATAACTTCTTCAACATCTGAATATGTGCTGACCGGTGCCAACGGCCCAAATGTTTCTTCCTGCATACATAACATATCATCTGTTGCATCAGAGACAATAACCGGCTTCATAAAATACCCTTTGTCAATATTCACAGAAGGTCCTTCATGGAGTGTAGCTCCTTTTGCAACTGCATCTTCTAGTTGATGTTGGACTTTTTTGATTGCATTTTCGTCAATAAGCGGTCCAATGTCTACCTTCTCGTCAAGGCCGTTGCCTACTTGCAGTGACAAAACAGCTTTATGAAATGCTTTTAAAAACGGCTCCTTAATTGACTCATGGACATAAATCCGGTTGGCACAAACGCACGTTTGACCGGCATTTCTGAATTTTGATTGCATAACCCCCTTTACAGCCTCTTGAATATCTGCATCTTCTGTTATGATAAAAGGTGCCAAACCGCCAAGTTCAAGCGATACTTTTTTTACAGTATCCGCTGCTTTCTTCATTAATAGTTTTCCGACAGGGGTTGAACCTGTAAAAGTAACCTTCTTAACACGTGAATCTTCCATCCAAACATCGACAACTGCCGCTGGATTTTGAGTGGTTACGACATTGATGACACCCGCCGGAAAACCTGCTTCATGAGCACTTTCTGCTAATAATAGTGCTGTAAGCGGTGTTTGTTCAGCAGGTTTAATGACAACTGTACAACCTGCTGCAAGAGCGGGGGCGACTTTCCGTGTGATCATCGCAGCCGGGAAGTTCCAAGGTGTGATGGCAGCCACGACTCCAACAGGTTGTTTTTGAACGATAATTCTTTTCGAACTAGCGGAGGCCGGAATCGTTTCCCCATAAATTCGCTTTGCTTCTTCTGCAAACCATTTTACAAAACTGTTTGCATATTGCATTTCACCTTTCGCCTCGGCCAATGGTTTTCCTTGCTCCAGTGTCATAGTGGTTGCCAAGAAATCCAACTTATCCTGAATGATCTTATACCATTTTTCCAACAATTCCGCCCGTTCATATGCTGTCGTTTTCGACCATGTTTTAAAAGCTTCGTAAGCCGCATCGACAGCCAACTTTGCTTCTTTGGCGGTTCCGTTTGGCACATATCCTACAGTCTCAAAAGTAGCAGGGTTTTGAACGGCAAAATTGTCATCCAACTGAACAAATTTTCCGTTAAGATACAGCCCTTTTGTCAATGGTTGTTCTTTCATACTGCTTGAATCTCCTCTCTTTCTTTTTCTTCATTCAAGTGGTGCGTAAATATGCGGTCGTTTTCTCCGCGCAGAAAATCTTTCCCATAAAGCAGGATGCATAAAAGGATGCCGGCTGCAAAAGCCATTGCTGCCCCTTTTATCACAAGAATTGCGCCAACAATCCCCGCAATCCCAAGATCACGCTGGCTCCGGGACTGCATGACGCCGATACGAACGCTTACATAACCTTGAACCAATAATGTCAAAGCTAAAGCAACTCCAAGTATCGGTTGTACTAAACTTACTATAGGAAGCAAAAATAATCCAGTATTTGTCCCCCAACGGAACGATCCTGCTCCACCGAAGAACGAATGCATCGCTTTTTTCCTTTTTTAAACCGTTCGATGACCACCACTTGCATGGCTGCCCACATCGGACCGCACATCGTAATATCAGGGCCGATCATGCTCATTAGAATGTTTCGGCCTCCGAATATTAAGTGGGCGCGGTTCGGATTGTAATCAACTTTTTCATCCGTACGTATGACATCAGATTCAGAAAGGAGGGCTTTCGTTTTCAGCACATCTCCAAAAACAACTAAATACGTTGCAAAAACAGCAGGTACTGCCTTTACAAAAAACGAGAATGTAGGGAAGCCCAGGCCAAATACCGTATATTCCGCCCAAAGTGTGGCGAAATCAGGTTTACTGAACCCCCATTGAATGTCCGGCCATTTCGCTTCTCCAACAATGGGAGCTACTATTACAGCAAGCAGAATAGCAGGTAAAATACCTAAATTCCCCAACAAAGCCCAGCCTTTGTTTTTTTGCTTTAATTTTTCGAAATGTTTAGAGAATATCAAATAAAACGCAAAGCCAATGCAAATTGTGATCGTGATAGGGAATAATTCAAACTTCCCTCCGGCTTCAAAAATCGATACGACAGCTCCAATTCCAGCACCCAGTATAATACCTGATTTAATGGCATCAGGCACTAAACGCACCACTTTGCTGGCAAGTCCCGTTACCCCTAAAATGATGGATAAAATTCCAAGAGTCAACTGAAATGCAATGAGCGCATAAATTCGGTCCTCGCCTTCAGGAAATTGTTCAACATACAAAACAATTAAAGGAATCGCGGGAGTAACCCAGCCTGGAATGACCGGGTCACCAAGCAGATGGTGCAACAAATATAAAAGTCCATTCAATACGACAACAGCGAGAGCCACTTCAAACGGCATCCCTAAATGATCCGCTAAAAGAGTAATAGCCCCAAGGTCTACCGCACACATCAGCAGACCTTGGACATAATCGGGCCATTCAAACCGATAATGAATGAACGGCAGACGTATTTTAAAGGGACCTGCAGGGATATATGGCGTTTCAGCGCCGTGCGGACGATTTTTCCATTTCATGATCATGATTTTCCCTCCTATCAATAGGCAGCACGGTATATTTGTTCAATATCTTTTTTGCTTAATTTTCGAGGGTTATTGCGCAGAAGCCGCGTTTGCTTTAAAGCTTCCTCAGCCATTTCAGAAATCGCGGATTCCGGAATATTAAATTCACGCAAAGATTGCGGAATTTCCACATAGCGGCATATGCGGATCATCGCTTCAATCGCTGCATCAGCCGCTTGATCATCGTTTAGATGATCTACTTTTTCTCCTAACGCTTCTGCGATATCACGGAATCTTTCTAAACAAGCTATTTTGTTCCATTTCATGACGTAAGGGAGCAGCAAGGAGTTGCTTACACCGTGCGCTATATGGAAACGTCCTCCAAGAGGATATGCAAGAGCGTGCACAGCACCAACGCCCGCATTTCCAAAAGCTAGTCCCGCCATGAGACTCGCCGTAATCATCGCCTCACGCGATTCAATGTTGTCCGGATTTGAATACGCTTTCGGTAAATGGGTGGAAATTAGTTTCATCGCACCGATTGCCAATGCATCCGTAATCGGTGAAGCAAATTTCGAAATATATGCTTCCACAGCATGAACTAATGCATCCACCCCGCTTGCTGCTGTCACGTTAGGAGGGCACGTAATGGTCATGATCGGCGAAACAATTGCGACATCAGGTAATAAGAACGGGCTGACAATCCCTTTTTTCACCTGCTCTTTCGTATCCGACAAGATTGAAATATTCGTCACCTCAGAACCTGTTCCGGCAGTTGTCGGAATGGCTATTAACGGCAGTCCGGGTGCTTCTACTAAATTGATGCCAAAATATTCTTCAATTTTGCCTTTATTCGTTGCCATAACAGAAGAAGCTTTGGCAATGTCGATCGCGCTTCCGCCGCCGACAGCGATCAGTCCGTCATGATTTCCTTCTTTTATCGTTTGGAGACAATGTTCGACTATTTCAATTTCCGGTTCCGGATTTACGTTTCTGAGAACACTCCCGCCTCCATCGGCAATAAATCTTGAACTTGTTTTACTACTCCTGCTTGAATAAGTATCTTATCTGTTACAATAAGAGGTTTTTTTATCCCAAGACGCAGCACTTCTTCAGGGAGTTGATTTAGAGAATCAGTTCCGGTAATTAATTTGTTCGCCATTGAAAATGTAGATATGTTCATTTTCTTCCTCTCCTTTCAACATAATAGGGAAATTCTCATTTCACCAAAATATAAATGCAATTTTCGTGCCAACACGTAAATTATTTGTGTATTTTTTTATAAATTTTTTAATAGGAACGCCAATTTGTAACAAAAAATTCAACACTTTTTTAAATTCATTTGTTCACTTTTTTGTTGATTCAATATAACGAAAGCGATTACAAAATGAATCAAATTGAAATTTTTGATTAGTTTTCTAATCGAATGTGAAATTTTTTCATTTTTTGTACAATGGCACTTTGGCTAATTCCTAAAGATTTTGCTGCGGCTCTAGTCGTACCATGCTTTTTAAGTGCATCGATAATGAGAGAGCGTTCAAGCTGCGCCACAGCTTCCTTTAAAGTTTTAGGTTTTGAAGCAGGAAAAATTTGTTGTATGAAAGGAGGGAGGTCACCTACATCAATTGTTTCATGAAAAGTTGTCACGACTAGTCTCTCAACTAAATTGGCCAGCTCTCTAATGTTGCCCGGCCATGAATAGTTTGTAAGCCATTCAATACATTCCGGGGTCATTTTCTTATTTTCATTATATTTTTTATTAAATTCCTTCAAATACATTTCTAATAAAGGAACAATCTCTTCCTTCCGCTCCCGCAAAGGGGGGACATCAAAGGTAACAATATTCAATCGATAATATAAATCCTCACGGAATGCACCTTCCCTAACAAGTGATGCAAGATCTCTATGAGTTGCCGTAATGAGCCTTACATCTACTTCTTTCATTTCAGTAGATCCTACTCTCATAAACCGGTTTTCTTCTACAACTTTTAGCAATTTCACTTGCAATTCTAATGGCAAGTCACCAATTTCATCTAAAAATAGCGTCCCGCCGTTCGCTTTTTCAAAAATGCCTATTTTTCCTTGCTTTAAGGCACCAGTGAAAGAACCGGGTTCATAGCCAAAAAGTTCTGCTTCAACTAAATGCTCAGGAATGGCGCCGCAGTTTAATTCCATAAAAATTTCATTGCTTCGGGAACTTCTGGAATGAATATATTTCGCAATTAAGCTTTTTCCAACACCAGTCTCTCCCTGCAGCAAAATTTTTGCATCAGTTTTGGCCACTTTGTTCGCAAGTTGAAAAATCGGAAAAGTGGAAGGACCGATGACAAGATTTTGAAAACCGGTTTGTTCAGGAAAAAGCGAGTTTTGAGAAATGCTTTGATATGAAAGCTTTTGGCTGTCCAATTCATGTTTTAAACGAATCAGTTCTGTTATATCCCTCACACTGTTTACGACATACATAACTTCGTTAGCTGAAGAAAAAACAGGTGTTGCCGATACAATTATTTTTCTCTCATTGCGAATGGTCTGAATAAGGGTGACTGGCTTCTTTGTACGAATCGTTTCTAAAGATGCCGACTTGGAAATAATCCCTTGTTCAACCAAGTGACTCATATGTTTTCCTTTTACTTCTTCTTCTTTTATCCCTGTAATCCGTTCATAAGCCTTATTGATAAACAAAGTAATCCCTGTACCGTCTGTTATATAAACACCGTCATATAATGAGTTCAAAACGATCCGGCACAATTTGCTTTGAAAAAAGGATCGGAATTGAGAGTAAGAGATCGAGTGATGCTGCATACTTTGCACAGGAGCATTCGATAAAATAAAACGGCGAATCGGTTTTGTTAATTCTCCTTGCTGTACTGCACCAAACAGCGACTCTAATGTTAAATATCCTGCAAACTCACCGGATTCGTTAAATACCTCAACTTCATTAACTCCTATAGGAAAAATTGAAATCGCTTCCTCAACCGACATATCGGGACGAAAGTTCGACATAAAATTCCCTCCTAACGCCATTTCAAACTGTGAACATTGGTCAGTTTTTAGTATAAACTATTAAAAAAATATTGGCTTTCTTCAGATTTAACAGTGAAGTGCAAATGCCTTGCCCAGCCTAGTACAAAAGGTTCTTACTTGACAAGGGCTTTTTTTCGCTGCATCAATTTTTCGGCTTCAAGGGGCAGTCCGCTCGATCTTGGACTGGGCAGCTGTCTATAAAGTTGTCCCAAGCTGAATGTGTACCATTATTCCAGGAAAATATTTGAAAAAGACCGCAATTTGAAAAATATCTTCACGGTTTTGCTGAAAGCTTGTCAAAAAATACCCTTGTCTTTGTCTTTTTTCCGTTGCCAACAATTCAAAATATGAAAAAATTTCTATGAAACCATGAAGGAAGGAAAATGTGTGGAAACTCCCCAAAAGAAAAATCAAAGTAAATGAAAAACAAAAGACTGCCTAAAAGGGCCATGATTAGACCCTTTTTGAGACAGCCTCATACAAATTCAACTTTTTATTAATCTGTCCTCTCTTTCATTGCAATGTTTAGCAGCCGGCTTCCTTCCAAATGAAAATAATCATAAATTTCTTCTGAACAGGATTTCCTCAATTTGTTTTTTTGATAATTGGCGGTTTTGAATCTTTTGGCAAAGGTGATACATATCCGCCAACCTCAGAAATTTCCTTTGCAAATTCTTCTTTTGCCTGCTGCACCAGTTTTGGATTTTTTATTAAACTGAATACACTTAATCCCAAAATCTTTGCCGCCACGAGCATTCCTTTCTGGCCGATTGAAGATCCGACTGAAACAACGTTTTGCCAAGAATGTCCGGGTGTCCCAATCGGTGCGCATGCAGTTGTAAATTGTGCAGTCGGTATATTCCATGAAACATCAGCAACATCGGTCGATCCTGACATATATTTTCCTTCATCATATGGCTCAATCACTTCATCATGCAATATTTTTTCAACAAGAGCGCGTGGAAGCCCGGCTGTCTGTAAAACCAATTCTTTTGTGCCAGGTTCAAAGGTTTTTGTTAGTTCAGCAGCTAATTCAAAATCGGTGTCATCAAAATTGGGAGGCCCCACTTTTTTCATATTTTCATACAATACGTTTCCCAAAACTTTATTAGGCAACATATTGTAACATCCGGTTATAAATTCAATTTCATAGTTTGTTCCAGTCATTAACGAAGCTCCTTTTGCGATGTTGATAAGCTTTTGGTATGTTTCTTCCACTTCCGCGCGATGGGGGGCTCTTATGTAATACCAAATTTGCGCCTGATCTGGAACAACATTTGGGCTGCCTCCTCCGTTTGGAATGGTAGAATGTATTCTTATCTGATCAACCAAATGTTCTCTTAAAAAATGAACACCAATGTCCATCAACTGAACAGCTTTCAAAGCACTTTTCCCTGCCTCAGGATTCGCAGCCGCATGAGCGGATTTACCATAAAAATGAAACTTCACTGAGTTCATCGCCAAAGAACTGCTCGCCCACAACGAATTGATAGAATTCGGATGCCATGTTAAACATGCATCAGCATCATTGAAAACGCCATCGCGAACCATAAATACTTTCCCAACTAAAATTTCTTCTGCGGGACAGCCATAAAACTTGATGGTGCCGGATATGTTTTCTCTCTCCAACCATTTTTTTGCCGCAATGGCTCCACCCGCCGCAGCTACACCGTAAACATTATGACCGCAACCATGGCCATTCCCCCCCGGAATTAACGGTTCTTTCCTAGGAACCTTTTTTTGCGACAACCCCGGCAATGCATCATACTCTCCCAATATGCCGATTATTGGGTTCCCTCTCCCCCATGTAGCGACAAACGCTGTCGGCATTCCAGCAACACCCATTTCAACAGAAAATCCCTCTTTTTCTAACCATTCGGCTAATAATTTTGAAGAATGATACTCTTCTAAACCGAGTTCAGCAAATTCCCAAATTTTTTTTGATAAATCGATCAGCTTTTCCTGATGATCGTCCACCCAATCCATGATCATTTTTTCCATTGTTTCGTTTTCGATAAAGTTTGCCATCTTCTCATCTCCTTAATATTTATCTAAAAAAATTTTTCCTTCCTCCGCTTTCTTCGCGTTTTTATATTTTTCCAAGAGAAATGCCATGGTGATCGTTCCGACTACACATAAAATAACTTTTGCAAAACCGGGAATAGCCAGCAGTGTGATGAACACGCCGAATGCGATTCCGATTACACCATAAATCGGCCGCTTCATGGCAAATTGGGCTGTTACACCGCCGAAGATGGCGGGGAGTACAAATTGAAAAGCCGTTTGAATCGACGAAGGTAAAATCGAAACAATGTAGCTTCCTCCAAGCACAACCGGAACTAACACAATAATATGGACTAATGAAGCGGCAGCAATGCCAAGTGTCGCAGCGAGCTCTGCTTTCTTTGTGCCCGGATCCGCGTCAATTGCGTTTTGAGCAGCTGCTGAACAAGGCAAGCACATATTGGAAATGTTGCCTACTAAGAAACTCATATATGTTCCTGAAATCCCCAAACTCGGAAAGTAAGAAATTGGTTCTAAAACCCACATGATACCTATAAAAGCCGTCACTCCAATAAAAGCCGTTAAAATAACATCCCATCCAGGATGATAGCCCAATATGAAAGATAAATACATAGGAGGGAGCATTGTAGTAATGATGACAGCCCATAGTGTAAAACGCCCCCAAAAATGGGCTTTTTTATGAAAAAATTCCATTTCGTTTCTTTCGCTCTTAACTCCCGCCTTTTCATTCATTCCTATCCCCGCCTTCTTGCAATTTTTCGTTTAAATGGTCGTCAAATACCCTATTGACATTCCAACGACAAGCGTTATTCCTAATGCCCATTCTTTTAACCAGGCAAGCTTCCATTTTTCCGCAGCGATCATCAGTGCCATCATTGTGATTCCAGATATTAGAACCACCACCGTTTCATTGAATCCCGCTACAATTTGCCCAGCTGTGAAATATCCAAACGCCCCCATCATCGCAGCAGTAGAAATAAGCGCCATGATTTTCGAATTTTGCGCTTGAATTTTACCTTGAATTTTTCCTAAAGACTTTGTAAACAAGGCGGCGGATAAAAGCCAGCCCAATCCTCCAATACACATCGTCCACACTGCCGTAGTAAATGCCTGAAGATTAAAGCCATCTTTCCCTAATTCAACCCCATATGCTTTTGCGCCAATACCTGCTGCTGTTAATTCGTAGGCGGCAGATCCGATGATCCCAATCCTCATCAAAGTCAATGGTGCACCAATGACGGTGATTAACGAAACCGCCACAATGATAATTCCAAGTGAAGGCCCTAAGGCACTGATTACCCCGGTTCGTAAAGCTCTGTTTATTTCCGTACGGCTCATTCCGGAGCGGGGAGCTTGTTTGCACACTAAATGAATAAAAATAAAAGCTTGAAACACAACGACAGAAATAACAAGAACGGAAAATCCCCACATCGCCAGACTATTGGCTATCGGTAAAATTTTATCTATATAAATCACCCCTTTTTCTTTAATATTAGCACTATTTAGAATATTAATATTATTATTGGCAGAAATATTTACACATTTTTATAAACACCCTTGAAATCCTTGGCAAAATTTTTTCCCGGATATGATAAGTTCTTGTTTAACCAAAAGGCAATTGAAAGAAAGTCGACAAAGCTGGAAGCCATTTTGCTTTCATGATGAAAGGAAAATATTAGGTTCAATCAATCGAGGACTAATCATACTAGATGGCAAACATAATCACATGTAAGAGAGGGCAAGCCTAAGAACAGGCTTGCCCCAAATTTAATGATCTAGCAGAATCATGTCATTTTGAAGGTCTTGCAGTTGAAGACGCATGCGGTAAAGTTGTTCCCGCTGCTGGTCATTGGCGCTTAAACCGAGCTTTTCCACTTCGGAAAGGGCGTCTTGGAGCTTTTGCTGCGCTTTCGCATATTCTTTATCATGGTAATGCTCCTGCCTCATCCCTTCCAAATACTGCTCATTTGCATATGACAATGCTTGTTGGCAGCGCTCCATGCAATCTTCCACGGATTGTCTTGTCGCCAAACAAATCCCCTCCTTGATGAAGAAAAACCTCATCAACGATATTTTTTACTTTTTCTGCATCTAACATGATGGAAAAATTTATAAATTTTTATTTTTTCTGATTTGAGATCCCTTTGAGAATCATGGTAAAATGTTTTGATAATATATTGAAACAGGAGGAGTAGGAGTTGGCGAACCACAATCCATTTCCGTATACAAACGACAAGAAACGTTATCATACATGGAATTACCATTTAAGAAATACATTTGGAGATAAAGTGTTTAAAGTCGCTTTGGACGGCGGATTTGATTGTCCAAACCGCGACGGCACAGTAGCACATGGCGGATGCACGTTTTGCAGCGCTGCAGGGTCGGGCGATTTTGCCGGAAACAGGGCGGATGATCTTGTTACTCAATTTCATGACATTAGAAGCAAAATGCATGAGAAATGGAAAAACGGAAAATACATTGCCTACTTTCAGGCATTTACCAACACCCATGCACCTGTTGAAGTTCTTCGCGACAAATATGAGACCGTATTAGGACTTGATGGAGTTGTCGGTTTGTCCATTGCCACAAGACCTGACTGTTTGCCGGACGATGTTGTTGAATATTTGGCGGAATTAAATGAAAGAACATATCTTTGGGTTGAATTGGGATTGCAAACCGTTCACCAGCGAACCGCTGATTTAATTAACCGTGCGCACGATTATGAATGCTATGTCGAAGGAGTCAATAAGCTGAGAAAACACGGAATCCGTGTTTGCACCCATATCATCAACGGCCTTCCTCTTGAAACATACGACATGATGATGGAAACGGCCAAGGAAGTTGCCAAACTGGATATTCAAGGAATTAAAATTCATTTGCTTCATTTGTTAAAGGGCACCCCGATGGTTAAACAATATGAAAAAGGGATGGTGCACTTTTTATCCTTTGATGAATATGTACAATTAGTATGCGACCAATTGGAGGTGCTGCCTCCGGAAATGATTGTTCATCGCATTACCGGAGACGGTCCGATCGAATTAATGATAGGACCGATGTGGAGCGTCAACAAGTGGGAAGTGTTAAATGCCATTGATAACGAACTCGAAAGACGAAACAGTTATCAAGGGAAGTATTATCGAAAAGAACGAGTGATGTCAAAATGAATCTCATTCGCATTCTACCGTTTGCGAAAAAGCTGATAGCTTCCGCTGTCCAAAAAGGCGACATTGCAATTGACGCAACAGTCGGAAACGGGCATGATACCGTCTTTTTGGCACAACTCGTTGGCGAACAAGGCCATGTATTCGGCTACGATATTCAAAAAACGGCGCTTGAAGAGACGGAAAAACGGCTGAAGGAATCCGGTTTATTCGACCGTGTTACTTTGTTTCATCGCAGCCATGATGAAATCTTGAAAACAATTCCCGTGGAACATCACAATCATATTGCCGGAGCGATGTTTAATCTCGGCTATTTGCCCGGAGGAGAAAAAAACATTGTGACAAAACCGGAATCAACCATTGAAGCCGTTCAACAGCTATTATCGATCTTAAAACCCGGCGGAATGATCGTGATCGTCGTTTATCACGGCCATCCGGAAGGAAAAGTAGAACGCGACCGACTTCTCGATTTCGTTAAGCAGCTTGACCAAAAGAAGGCGCATGTTTTAGAATACCGGTTTCTCAATCAAAAAAACGATCCGCCTTTTATCATCGCCATTGAAAGAAACGGATAAAACAGCGGAAAACACTCTTATGAATTTTTTAAAAGAAAAGGGGCAGCTGGTGTCTTGAAAGCTGCAAGATTTCCCATCGCTGCAAAAAAACCGGGCGCAGAGAATAGCTTCGGCCGGTTTTTTTGCCTATCAAGTTGTCAGGATGATCTCATGAAATTCCATTTTTGAATGGCACGATAGGCTCTTGCATTCACGTAAAAGAAAACAGAAGTGGTTCCGCCTTTCTTAATTAATTTTTTCGCCAATTTTCCCAAATCTTTATGTACTAATACCTTTTCATCCGACAAATAAAGACCGAGCAATCCCCTGTTAATCAATTTGTGAAAATTTTCGTTTGGAATATCCTTTAAATTTTTGTCGGCTTCGCTTACAAAATGCGCCAATCGATCCATCATCTCTTTTTTGCTTTTATAATAACTGCAAAAATTTAAATCCCCTTCCAATTCATCTTCCTCTTGATCAATAAAATAATCCAATAAAATATGCAGCCCTTGTACATAAGGAAAATACCCATTTTTTATTTTCGCCGCAATCGATTTGGTAAAGCCCGGTTGAAACGCATAAGCAACCAAACAAAATATACCCAATGTCGAGCCGGCGCATGCCGAAAATTCGTACCATTTCATATCCGGAAGGGATGGCCGATATTGTTCAAACCATTGTTCAAGCCTTGGAACTCTTTCTTCTTTCTTTACATGCTTATGCACTTGCAGTTCACAATAATATCCGCACAGCTCCAACAAATAATCAGCAATAATCGGATAATTGTCAATTTCGCTTAATATCCTCTGGCACGTCATGACAAGCTCGTTTAAATAGCCGCCATCATCTTGATCCTCACGGTATTGATAATAGTTCTTCAATTTCGCATGAACGGACAGCGCATCTTTCATCGACTGGTGAAGCATACAAAAATCTTTCGGATCAAGCGAGGTGCTTCTGTCACACAAATTATCCAAATAATCGCTGATCGTTTGATAAGCCACAATAAATTCGATGCATTCCTCAACATAGGAATGCGATAAAAGAGCTAAAATACTTCCGCCTTCACAATGGAATGTTTTCGTCTTTATGCTGGCGAGGGCTTGTTTTCTAAGTTCTTCATTTGGTATCAATTGAGCCTTTTTTTTCCAGCCATCCAAATAATAATGGACAGTCGGTAATATATCTTTATAGACTTTTGCCATAAGCCTTATAGGATGTTCAGGTATGCCCAAAGGGTGATCACCTCTTATGTTAAACTTCTGCTATGTGTTCATTGGCGAAACTGAAAGCTTTGTCAAAAACAAACTCTCTTTCCGGTTCGTTGAAAATCTCATGATAAAGACCTTTCCATTCTTTATAACTTTTATCTGTCAAGTCTAATTGATTAAACCATTTTTTTACAGAATTTTTGTCGACAATTTTATCTTCTCCTCCCTGCATTACTAGCAGCGGGATGTCAGGGAGTTTGAGAGCCTCCTCGAATGCCTGCTCCATAGCGTTTACCAATTCCCTGTACCAACGGACAGAAACTTTTGTCACCAAAAGGGAATCATTTTTGCTTGCGTCTTGAATTTCCTGATTTCTAGTCGCAATCTCAGCTGTTAAATTGGAATCGAACCGCATGCTTGGAGCAAAAACATTCAATCCTTTCGAGACCCAATCAACCACTTTATTCGGCTTATGTATCAGACCTAAACATGGGGACGATAAAATCACCCCTTTTAAAGGGAAATGGATGGTTTGCAGCGTTCGGATTGCCACCAGGCCACCCATGCTATGCCCTAAAAGAAAAACCGGCAATTCAAATGTTTGCGCCTCTCTTAACCAATGATCGACTTCCTGAATATATTCGTCAAAAGACTGAATATGACCTCTTTTGCGGGAGGACATTCCTTGCCCTGGGAGATCCCCCATTACGACATGATATCCGTTTGATCGCCACTTTTCAATTAACCATTTATATCGGCCGTGATGCTCGCCGGCACCATGAATCATAACCATGACTGCACGGGGATCCCAAGCATTCCACTTCCACATTGTTTGACTCCTTTCTATGTTGGTCGGAAGAATTTGTTATAATAATGGAAAAACATTCAGAGGGTGATGAAATGGTTATCTATGCTTATAAAGAAAAAAAACCTGTAATCAGTGAATCAGCTTATATTGCAGATTTTGTCACCATTACCGGTGATGTTCAAATCGGCGAACAGTCAAGCATCTGGTTTCAAACCGTTATTCGCGGCGATGTCGCCCCAACCATCATCGGGAATCGCGTAAATATTCAAGACCTGTGCTGCCTTCACCAAAGCCCAGGCAAACCATTAATTATTGAAGATGACGTAACCGTCGGCCATCAAGTAATTCTCCACAGCGCCATCATTCGAAAAAAAGCATTGATTGGCATGGGATCCATCATTCTTGATGGAGCCGAAATCGGCGAAGGAGCGTTTATTGGCGCCGGCAGTTTAGTGCCGCCCGGCAAATCCATTCCTCCCCACACGTTAGCCTTTGGCAGACCAGCGAAGGTGGTCAGGGATTTAACAGAGCAAGATTTACAAGAGATGGAACGGATTCGCCGACAATATGTTGAAAAAGGCCAATACTATAAAAAGGCTGCTTCCATCAACGTTCGGTAAATATTTTTTTCTATGTAAATATTTTAAAGGTTTCTTGAACAATTGTCATTCTTTACCGTACATTTCTCGTTTTTTAAAAATTTGTAAAAATATTTAAAAAACAATTGATGTTGTGTGGAATAAAAGAGAAAATGAAGTTACAACCATTCATTGCTGTCTTTTTTTAAAGGAGCCTTATGATGAACAGATTCATTGATCATTTATACGATGTTGAATGCAAACTGTTTAAAATGATTAATTCCCATTTTGAAAGAAAAGGGCTTAATGTTTATTTTCGCCTGATTACACATCTGGGTGGTGCAACGTGGACCATTGCGTCATGCTTGCTCCTGATATTATTTTTAAACGAACCGGTTAAATCAGTCGCTTTTGCCAGTGCTTTTTCTCTTTTTTTCAGTCATATTCCTGTCTTCATTATTAAAAAAATATTTCCGCGCCGGCGTCCTTATTTAACATTGCTGGGCGCTAAGGTCATGAAAAACCCATTAAAGGACTATTCGTTTCCTTCGGGTCATTCGACAGCCATTTTCTCAGTCACAATTCCGTTCTTATTATCTGCACCCATTTTATCATGGATTTTGCTTCCTCTTTCGCTTAGTGTGGCGCTTTCAAGAATTTATTTAGGGCTTCACTATCCTTCCGATGTGCTGGCGGGAATGCTCCTAGGAACATCAACTGGGATTATCTGCTTTTATTCATTTGTTCTATAAAACCATTTACAAGCGAAAGATGCGTTCCTTCCGGTCAAAAAAACAAAACGGACGCAGCCGTGTCTGCGTCCGTTTTGTTTATCCCTAAAATCAATTGATAAACTAATTTTATACAGTTTAAAAAGGGCGCCAATTGAATGGGCGCCCTTTTTATAAATTTATTTATACTGATAAGACTGCTCGCGAAGAGCTTCTGCTTTATCCGTTCTTTCCCAAGGCAGATCCAAATCAGTGCGGCCAAAATGTCCATAAACGGCTGTCTTTTTATAAATCGGGCGGCGCAAATCAAGCATTTTTATAATGCCTGCAGGACGCAAATCAAAGTTTTTCTGAACAAGTTCCACTAAAACATCTTCACTAACGCTTCCTGTTCCAAATGTATCAATTGAGATAGAAACAGGTTTTGCTACACCGATTGCATAGGCAAGCTGAACTTCACATTTGTCAGCAAGCCCCGCAGCCACGATATTTTTGGCGACATACCGTGCAGCATACGCAGCGGAACGGTCCACCTTCGTCGGGTCTTTTCCGGAAAAAGCTCCACCGCCGTGGCGAGCATAGCCTCCATAAGTATCGACAATAATTTTTCGGCCTGTTAAACCGGCATCTCCTTGCGGTCCGCCAATGACGAAACGCCCGGTAGGATTGATGAAAAATTTTGTTTCTTCATCAATCAACTCATTGGGAACAACCGGATCAATGACCTTTTCTCGAATATCCCGCTTTATTTGTTCAATCGTTGCTTCAGGATGATGTTGAGTTGATATGACGATCGTATCGATTCTGACTGGTTGGTTATTTTCGTCATATTCTACCGTCACTTGTGTTTTTCCGTCCGGACGCAAATATGGAATCACTTCGGTCTTGCGTACTTCTGCAAGCCGGCGGGAAAGCTTATGCGCCAACGAAATCGGTAGAGGCATTAATTCTTTCGTTTCATTACAAGCAAAACCGAACATTAGTCCTTGGTCTCCGGCTCCGATCGCTTCAATTTCTTCATCCGTCATTTGTCCTTCGCGCGCTTCAAGAGCTTTATCAACTCCCATAGCAATATCCGGTGATTGCTCATCAATTGATGTTAAAACAGCACAAGTTTCAGCATCAAACCCGTATTTTGCTCTCGTGTAGCCGATGTCTCTTACTGTTTCCCGCACAATTTTTGGTATATCGACATAAGTGTTGGTCGTAATTTCTCCACTGACTAATACAAGGCCTGTTGTCACAGATGTTTCACAGGCAACACGCGCATTCGGATCTTTTTCAATGATAGCGTCTAAAATTGCATCCGAAATTTGATCGCAAATTTTATCCGGATGCCCTTCCGTAACTGATTCAGATGTAAACAGACGGCGCTTTCTTGCCATGGCACTTCCTCCTTCAACTACTTTATGTTCTGTGGAGCACTCGGACTCCCATTATTGTCACGGAACTCATTCCCTCAAGAATCGATGCCATTTACGATAAGAAAAACTTGGCGAAACGGAAGGTTTTTTATAATAAGAAAAAACCTTTCCCGTCATCAGAGGAAAGGTTGTTGCTCGATTCATGCCTTTCACTCTTATCGTTCAAGGAAAAAACCTTGCATCAGGTTAGCACCTTTGCTCGTCCTGTATTCGAATATGGAACTTTTTTTCAGGAAATATTCTAGGTGGCTTGAGCGATGTTCAACATACCATATTCGGCTGTCAACAAAATGAGCCGGTTGCTGGGCTTCATAGGGCCTGTCCCTCCGCCAACTCGGGATAAGAGTATCCGTTCAAGGATATATCTTACATGAGCCAAAACAGCATTGTCAACAAAAACCGACCTGTTTCTGCAAGTTTCTGTGCAGCCACCTGGAGATTCTTTTTTTGTTAAAAATATGATGTAATATTTAATTATATGTGTTATACTTATTTCAAAAATCACAACTATATCATGCTGCAAAAGGTGGTTTTCTGTGAAAATGATAAGTTTATCAAATGAATTAACAACATTAATTAACGGTGCAAATGCTTATCAAAATTTATCAGTTCCTCAACTGGTGGAAAAAACTTTAAAAAGGGGGGAAGGAATTTTAACAAATACAGGGGCCGTAGCAGTGAAAACGGGAAAATATACTGGCCGTTCGCCAAATGACAAATTTATTGTTGATGAAGTATCGGTACAAGATGAAATTGATTGGGGGACTGTGAACAAGCCGATTTCTAAAGAAGCTTTCGAACGCCTTTATATAAAATTAATCCGCTTTTTAAAGGAAAAAGAAGAGATTTTTGTTTTTAAGGGATATGCTGGTGCAGATCCGAATTACCGCATGCCGATTCAAGTAGTGAATGAATTGGCATGGCATAATTTATTTGCCCGACATCTCTTTGTCCGTTCAAACGATAAAACGGATTTCAAAAACCCTTTTACCATTTTGTCAGCTCCTTCGTTTAAGGCTGATCCTGAAGTGGACGGAACCAATTCCGAAGCATTTATTATCATTTCTTTTGAAAAGCGCGTCGTTTTGATTGGCGGCACAGAGTATGCTGGAGAAATGAAAAAAGCGATATTTTCCGTTATGAATTTTCTTCTCCCTAAACAAAACATTTTGCCGATGCATTGTTCGGCAAATGTTGGTGAAAAAGGGGATGTCGCCCTGTTTTTCGGATTATCAGGGACAGGAAAAACGACGCTTTCAGCCGATCCCGACCGGCCGCTAATCGGCGATGATGAACATGGCTGGTCTTCTTCAGGTATTTTTAACATAGAAGGCGGTTGCTATGCGAAGTGCATCGGTTTATCCATTGAGAAAGAACCGCAAATTTTCAACGCTATTGGGTTTGGCTCTGTATTAGAAAATGTCGTTGTCGACGGCAACACGCGCTTGCCTGATTATCATGATTCGCAAATAACAGAAAATACCCGTGCCGCCTATCCAATTGAGGCCATCGGCAATTTTGCAAACCCGAGCATGGCCGGACATGCGAACACAATCATCTTTTTAACAGCCGATGCGTTCGGTGTGCTTCCTCCGATTAGCAAATTGACAAAAGAGCAGGCAATATACCATTTCCTAAGCGGCTATACAAGCAAGCTTGCCGGCACAGAACGGGGAGTTACATCGCCAAAAGCGACATTTTCGTCCTGCTTTGGTGCGCCGTTTTTGCCTCGTCCAGCGGCGGTCTATGCGGAAATGTTAGGAAAGCGAATTGAAAAGCATAATGTCAAGATCTTTTTGGTCAACACCGGGTGGACAGGCGGAGAGTACGGCGTTGGAAAACGAATACAGCTTTCTTATACTAGAGCAATGGTTCAAGCCGCGTTAGCAGGAAAACTGGATGAAGTTGAAACGGTAAAAGATCCGATTTTCGGCTTAAACATACCTGTTTCAGTGCCTAACGTGCCAAATGAAGTTCTAAAGCCGGAAAAAACTTGGGCTGATCCTAAAGCTTATGAGCAAAAAGCGCTGCAATTGGCTAAAGCTTTCCAAGAAAACTTCAAAAAATTCAAAGGGATTCCAAAAGAAATTGAAATAACGGGCGGTCCCCAAGTTTAAAGCCGAATGAGAAACAGTCTATATGACAGATGTCGTCAGCGCCGAAAGTTTTGAAAAGACGCTGCTGCGGCATTATAAAAAAAATACTGCGACAACCTTTCCGGCATGATGAACAGCCGCTAATGAAGAGTATCTATTTCATCAGAAAAAAACGGTATGACCGTGCAAATGGAAAGGAAACTTTATTTCCCGTGCCTTCGCTGTTTTGAAGGAAACAGCTTTTTGAACATTGCAGCAAATAAGGCAATCATCAGCAGTTTCACTTTGAACTGTGAACCAAATCGGAAACAATTTCAACAAATTAAGCAATCATAAAGCTCTCTGTTTCCCGCCGGAAACGAGCTAACCGAAACATTGCCTATCGGGCAATGCGTTCGGTTAGCTTTTTTAATTTGTAGAGTTTAATGATAGAAGATTGTATAAAAGCACGGTCTCATCATTGGACCATTCGACTTTAATAATTTCTGCCGTGCCGCTTGGATCACTTTCCAATGTTTTTCGTATTTCTAACGGAATATGCATGGGATAAAGTCGGTATCCTTTTTTGACAAGCTGAAACAGATTCCCTTCGATCCGTTGTTCTTTTCCTTTTGTAACAATCATCGTATTTAATTCAAACGGCATGCCCATGCTTGCTTTCCCTCCAATTGCCTGTTTTTCTTACCTCTTAGTATATATCAAAAATAGAAAGAAGGTTTCCGGTTTCTCATCCAGTTTGTCAAATCTTCTACTATAGTTTTGTTATCCTTCGGCGGAAAATGGTGGCGAAAATATCGAAAATACCAGCTTTCGACATCCTTTCCAAGCTCTCTTAACCTTTTTTCCAGCCTGTAAGCATGCTCAATTGACACATTTTCATCCTTTTCCCCGTGAATAATTAAAACCGGGGCTTTTATTTGATCAAGCTGATACAGCGGCGTCCGCCATTTATAGCTGCCGGGGCATTTCTTCGGAGTTCCGCCGATCACCCGCTTCATCATTCGTCTTAAATCCTTTCTTTCCGTATATGTTAAAAACATGTCCGAGACACCTCCCCATGTAACGATCGAACAAACTTGAGAACACAAGATCCCTGTTAACAAAGCCATGACGCCTCCCCTCGAAAAACCAAAAACATGGATGCGGTTTTTGTTCACTTTTGGGTGCATTTGCAATAAATAAAATGCATTCACAGCGTCATATCGGTCAAATCCTGCAAAATCTTCGTTTCCTTCACCTCCTAAATTGCCGCGGTAAAACGGCGCCATGACAACAAATCCTTTGGATGCAAACTGAATGATTCTCCCGGCGCGCACCATGCCGACATTTTTAATCCCGCCCCGCAAGTATAAAAATCCGTCGCAAGAACCGTTATGAACTGGTTCTGCCAAAAGTCCCCTCACCTTCAATCCTTCTGAAATATAGGTAACGATCGATAATCGAACAGAAGGACTTGTGCTTGGAAACAATTGTTGATCGATGATTTCTCCATTTCGATGCATTTTTTCATCTCCCTTTAGAAAGCAGCACACATTTTCTGTCTTTTTCATACTTTATCCTAGATATCAATATTAAATCATTTTTTTAGCTCCTATGAACATCAAAAGGAGGACTCTTAATTATGAAAAAGAAGTTTGCTTCTTTTCTTTTGGCGATTTTGATGGTCATTCCTCTTTCCGCTTGCAGCGAAAAAACGGAAAAAATCCGTTTAGCTGAAGTCACTCACTCCGTTTTTTATGCTCCCTTATATGTTGCAATAGAAAAAGGATTTTTTGAAGAAGAAGGTCTGGAAGTGGAATTGAAAACTACTTGGGGTGGCGACAAAACAATGACAGCCATTTTATCTAACGGTGCGGACATCGGCCTCGTTGGATCTGAAACATCCATTTATGTTTATGCCCAAGAAGCGAATGATCCAGTCATCAATTTCGCTCAATTGACCGAGACGGATGGCACATTTCTAGTCTCACGCCGCAAAATCAACAATTTCACTTGGGATCAATTGAAAAACAGCACTTTTTTAGGACAGCGCAAAGGCGGAATGCCGCAAATGGTGGGAGAATATGTTTTGAAAAAACATAACATTGATCCCCACAAAGATTTACACCTCATTCAAAATATCGATTTTGCCAATATCGCAAATGCTTTTGCCTCTGGAACCGGCCAGTATGTTCAGCTATACGAACCAACCGCCAGCATTTTTGAAAAAGAGAAAAAAGGATACATTGTTGCTTCTTTCGGGAAAGAATCCGGCAAAGTTCCTTACACCTCCTTTATGGCCAAGCAAAGCTATCTCGAGGAAAACAAGGAAGCAGTGGAAAAGTTTACGAAGGCAATATTTAAAGCGCAAAGATGGGTTGAGGAGCATGAGCCTAAGGAAATTGCTGAAATTGTTGCACACCAATTTAAGGATACATCCATCGAAATTTTAGCATCTTCCATTGAACGCTATAAAAGCCAAGGTTCTTATGCAAAAACTCCGCTATTGGAGAAAGAGGAATGGAATAACTTGCAAAATATCATGGAAGAAGCTGGCGAACTCCCTAAAAGGATCGATTATGATGTGTTAGTCAACACATCGATAGCTGAACAAGTCATTAAGTAAAAAACAGAAAAGGGGGGAAATACGGATGCCGTTTTTTATTATTGATCATGTAAGCCACACTTACTTTACAAAAGATTCCACAACAACAGCTGTGGAAGACATTCACTTGGAAATGGAAGAAGGGGAGTTTATCTCCTTCCTCGGTCCAAGCGGCTGCGGCAAAACAACATTGCTTTCCATCATGGCCGGATTAATTGAACCGACAGAAGGGAAAGTCATCTTAAACGGAAAACAGATCAAGGGAGCAACCCCGGCAGTCGGATATATGCTGCAGCAAGATTACTTATTTCCATGGAAAACGATCGAGGAGAACATATTAATCGGATTAAAACTGCTTAATCAACTGGGGGAAGAACAGAAAAAAAGAACCATTCAGCTTTTACATGACATGGGGCTTAAACATGTTGAAAAACTGTATCCGAACCAATTGTCCGGAGGAATGAGACAGAGAGCCGCACTCGTCCGTACCCTTTCTACAAATCCAAAAATGCTTCTTCTCGATGAACCCTTCTCCGCTCTCGATTTTCAAACAAAATTAAAACTGGAAGACCTTGTGTTTTCAAAAATTAAAGAATATCAAAAAACCGCCTGTTTGGTTACACATGATATTGGAGAGGCGATCGCCATGAGCGATCGCATCGTTCTCTTATCAAGAAGACCGGGCAAAATTACGAAAATATTTTCAGTTCCGGAAGAATTGCGAGCATTGACACCGTTTAAAACGAGGCAACACCCAAAATTTCATTCCCTTTTTGAATTAATTTGGAAGGAGCTTGAACAGCATGAAACGAAAAGCAACCATTGATCTCCTTCATCAACAGTATTTGCAAAAATCAACGAAAGAAAAAAGATGGATTCGTTTCTGGCAATTTTTCATTTTCATCAGCTTTTTCATTTTATGGGAAATTGCGTCCAGACAAACATGGATAGACCAGCTTATCTTCAGTTCACCGACCAAAATTTTTGATCTTTTTGTCGAAAAGCTGCTTGACGGTTCATTGCTTTCAAATCTATTCATCACAGTTTTTGAAACCGTTTTGGGATTTATTTTAGGGACAATGCTGGGGACATTGCTGGCAGCATTGTTATGGTGGTCACCAAAACTTTCCAACATATTAGATCCATATTTAGTGATATTAAACGCAATGCCAAAAGTGGCTCTTGGGCCGATTTTCATTGTCGTCCTAGGCCCTGGGTTAACGTCGATTATAGCGATGGGAACGATCATTTCTGTCATTATTACAACAATCGTCGTCTATACATCATTTAAAGAAGTTGATCAAAATTATTTAAAAGTGCTGCAAACGTTTGGTGCAACAAAAAAGCAAATGTTTATGGAAGCAATCCTGCCATCCTCTTTTCCAACCATTATCTCTACGTTAAAAGTCAACGTCGGCTTATCATGGGTAGGCGTCATAGTCGGCGAATTTCTTGTTTCTGCTAAAGGGCTCGGCTACTTGATCATTTATGGTTTCCAAGTATTTAATTTCAATCTTGTCTTGTTAAGCTTAGCAATCATTGCCGTGTTTGCAACCATTATGTATCAAATTGTCGAATTGATCGAAAAAAAACTCATCAAAAATCAATAAATTATTCCAAAAGACTTTCTGCTTCTACGGAAAGTCTTGTCTATTTTATATAAATATCACGAATTTTCGCTATGCTGTGCTTTAGTACAGAATCTTTCATAATAAAACTGAAACGTTCGTCTTCCTCCGGTTTTTCCGGGAGTTCATCCAATAACACCGGTCCGAGCGTTTCAAAATATGTACTTTGCCGCTCCATGCTGTTGATTCTGGCAAAGTAGATATTTTTGACAATTGTTTTTTCTTTCCCCACCACTTTATATTGACCGATATAATCAATTTTTCCGACAGTCGCTCCCGTTTCTTCCTTTACTTCTCGAATCGCCGCTTCCACAGGCGTTTCGCCTTTCTCGACCTTCCCCCCCGGAAACTCGTACCCTCTGTCTTCATGATTTGTCAACAGCCATTTGTTTCCAAAACGGCAAATCACCCAAACATGCTTTGGATAAACAGAAAAAGGCTGATGTTGAAAAGACAAATATACATCATTTTGGTAATAATCTTTAAAATGAAACATATAAAACCCCTCTGTTTCCATTTTCTATTTTTATCTTAACATACGGAAAAGAGGATGTATAATTGTATAACCCTTAATACCATTCACAAACCCTCATAAACCATCTGTCAACATTGTATTGCCTAATCCCGTTCTTTTAAAATCCCCATTGAATGAATTTGCTCTTTCGCTTCTTCGTCTCCATGCTGAAAAATGAAAGTGTATACTTTTTGCAGCAACTGATCGGTCGCCTCATTTTCTTTATCAAGATGATATTGTACATACGGTACATGCGCCCGGAAAAAGTTTTGCCAACTTGTCGAATTCATTTGATCAAAGTATTCCCTTAATTCAATGATTTCGCCATCATTTGCTTCAATTTTAAACTCCCATGGGGAAGCGGTCGGGCTTTGGGAAATTTCGCCTCTAGCTACGGATATATAATAAGTTTTTTTGCTTGTTTCCTCCATCATAATCCCCTTTGCTTTTGTTTTTTTCAGTTTGCCACCATGAGCAAAAATTATCAAAAAAAATTTGCCTAATTAATGTTCATACAACTGTGGTCAATAAACGTTGTTTGAAAAATTCTTTTTGAATGAAAAAAGGACTGTCCGAAAAAGCCGGTCATGTTGGCTTTATGGAACAGCCCCGAAAAGTTTTATTATTTTCCAAGAAAAGCCTTCAACATCCAATTATGTTTCTCGAGATTTTTTTGGATGCCGATCAGCAAATCGCCTGTTGCTTCATCATTTAATTGTTCCGACAACTCAATCCCTTTTTGCAATTCCTGAATCATCAATGAAAAATCATCAATTACGGCTTGCACCATTTGTTCAGCCGTTTCTTGTCCATCGGCTTCTTTTAAAGTGGAAATCTTCAAGCTTCCCTTAAGTGTAGCGACAGGTTTTCCATTCAAAGCTAAAAGTCTTTCCGCCAACTCATCGATATAGCCAGCCGCTTCATTGTAGAGTTCTTCAAATTTCTCATGCAAAACGAAAAATTGATCTCCTTTTACAAACCAATGAAAGTTATGTAATTTTGCATACAGGACAGTCCAATCAGCAATTAGTTTGTTTAAGGTTTCCGCCAATTTTTGATCAGCCATTTTTTTCATCTCCTTACCCGAAATAAAATTCACTTATACGATACCCTTTTTGCAAGCATTCAAAACTTATTGTTGAAAAAATTATATGTTTTTATTTGAATTTTGTCCAGTTTAAGGCGGATGACACTAGACAAAACACGGGTTGTTCCTAGCAACATAAGGCAGTTCGTTCGATTTCAGTTATTGTAAATTCCGAACAAAATCAACAAAAGGAGCTTTTGGTAAAATTTGTGCTAAAATGTTTACAGACGACACATCAAAAGTCCTGCGGTAATATGTCAAGGTGAAAAATCATAGAAATTGGAAATTCCCTTGTCCGATGATCCGAAAAAAGGCAATACTGAAGAAACCCAGTATTGGTACATGTAATAAACTGGGTCTAAAGGT
>NZ_JBVVUU010000027.1:0-37167 GCF_056032925.1 Aeribacillus sp. JST-2 | reverse complement strand
AACCAGCTTATGTTTGGTTGCGAAAATTTGATGGGCGAGCCAGTCCATAATCTCCCTTTTGTCGTTGTCGCTCTGGTTTAACTGTATATATTTACCAAATGGGCAGTGCCACCTTTCTTTAGGTTTTGTCTTTTTGGCACAAAATCACAAAAAATAATTAACAGAAAATTCTAACTATATTTATGCAATGCTAATGATATTTTTTATTTTCAATTATTTTTGTAAAGAAATTTCCGGAAAGAAAACATGCCTTTTGATCCAACCTACTAAGTGTCTGCCATCCATTTTCCGCTTCGCAACAATTTTTTCTAAAATAATAAACAGCTAGCACTCGACGACAAGCCCCGTTTTTGCCAGTTTGATCGTCCCTTTAAAAATTTCCGCCGCTTCTTGAATTAAATCTTGGTGATTTCCTTTATGCGGCAAATGAGTTAATATCAGCTCTTTTACATCGGCATCCTTCGCAATAACAGCCGCTTCATGGGAATTCATATGCCCGGCCGGTTTCCCGTCTTCACCTGCATACATATTGCATTCACAAATTAGTAAATCGGCTCCTTTGGCAAACGGGATGAATTCTTTTTTAAAACTTGAATCAGCTGTGTAAACAACTGTTTTTTCTCCTGCACTAAATCTCATGGCAAAGCAATCCACAGGATGGTCTGTTTTTAAGAAAGAAATCGTAAAGGGGCCGATCTCAATCGATTCTTTTGGATTATATGGAATTCCTTTTGTTACATCCAAATGGTGAAGCTGAAAAAACTTGTCCTTGTCGAGAGTATGCCCGTAAATCGGAAGAATTTTTTTTGTTTGCTGCATCATACCGCCAATGAGCCTTGCGTATTGCAAAGGTCCAATATCTGCAACATGGTCATGATGATAGTGAGATAAAATGACAGCATCTAATTCTAAAGGGGACAAATAATTTTGCAGCTGTGATAATACAGCGCTTCCGCAATCCACTAACAAGTTGAAACCGTTATGTTGAAATAAATATCCTGATGTCGCTTCATTCGCTTCGGGATACCCGCCCCAATAGCCAACTACAGTCACTTTCATACCTTGAATCCTCCTCAATTAATTCTCATATAAATATACCATTTTTTTGTGAAACAAGAAATTTTATTATGTTTTAAAACAGTATTGACTTTTTTACATCTGTTATATTACAATAAAAACAACAACTACACAGGGGGATGAAAATGATGTTGGGAAAAATCACTGAATTTTTCAGAAACTTGCCGAAGAAAAAATGCGTGGAATGCGGAAAAGAAATTGAAGAACAGCATGAATGCTACGGAAATAAGTGTAATGACTGTTTGCACGTGAAATAAACGCTCGGGGCAATTCTAAAACAGGGTTGCCCCGATTATTTTTACAGAAGCAAACCACTCCTTACATTAGGTTTCGTCTAATGAGCCCCACCTAAACGTTCAGAACCGGCTTGTCATCCATAAGAGCAAAGCGTCTGTCCATTTAGACACACGGATTTTATTGCATTGGCCTTTGGCCTTTAAACGTACCAAAAATAAAATGCCTGCTAAAAGCAGACATTGCTACCTAATAAGTTCTGTATTCGTTGATTCCCTCACAATTAATGTTAAAGGCAGTAAATGAACCTCTTTTGCCCGATAATTTTTATCATTGATTTTTTCGATCATGACTTTCATCGCTAATTGCCCCATTTCTTTCACAGGTTGATTGACGGTCGTAATCATCGGATCAACCAGCTCTGTAACAGCTTGGTTATCATAGCCAACAACAGCCAAGTCGTTCGGAATGCGTATGCCCCGCCTTTTTGCTTCTGAAATGACACCTGCCGCCACTTCATCTGATCCTGTGAAAACAGCGGTCGGCTTATCCGTCATGGCGGCCATTTTCCGCAATACATTTTTCCCGTCATCATATGTAAAAACATTGCGGAAGATATAGTCGTCCGGCAAATGCAAACCTGCTTCCTCCATTGCCTTTCGGAACCCTTCTTCCCTTGCTTTGGAAACATTGCTGTTGACGTTGCCGCAGCAGTAGACAATTTTTTCATGGCCCAGATCAATTAAGTGCTTCGTCGCCATATATCCGCCATATTTTTGATCCATATGAATCATTGGAACGTTTGCTTGTTCATCAAATTCGTTGCACAGCATTATCGGCCCATATTCCAAAAACGGCTCGACGTCCTTCCAGTCATTTAAAAGAGTCGTCATGATCACCCCGTCTACCTGTCTTGTTTTTAACAAGTTTAAATAATTTAATTCTTTATTCGCAGAATATAATGTTTGGCACACAATGAGCTGATAATGGTGTTGAGATGCCGCTATTTCCAAAGACTCTACAAATTGTGCAAAAAAAGGGTTCATCACTCTCGGGATGATCACCGCAATTATATCGGTTCTCTGGTTTCTCAGGCTTCTCGCCGAAGAATTTGGAACATATTGCAATTGCTCCATTGCTTCCTTCACTAGTTTCTTCTTTTCCTCTGACACATAAGGGTGATTATTGATAACTCTTGAAACCGTTGATCTTGATAATCCGGCCAGCTTTGCCACATCCTCTATCGTCGCCACATTTATTCCTCCAAAAATCTAAACCGCTCTTATTTTCTTTTGATTATAGAGGAAGACGAGAGATGAAAGCAATCCATTTTTTTACATATTTCTTTCTTGCATACTCCAAATCTGGACTTCCTAAAAAAAGACAAGCAAAAGCTATAGCTTTATGCCTGTCTTTCCATGTTGAAAAACTGAAGAACATCTCGGACAGCTTCTTTCCCTTGGTCAATGCAATCAGGTATGCCGATTCCTTGAAAAGAAGCACCCGTTAAGAAAATTCCCGGATATTTTTCGGCCATAATGGTTTTCACGTTCCGGATGTTTTCCTTATGTCCCACAATATACTGCGGCATTGCTTCTTTCAGTCTCGTGACAACGGAAAATAGCGGATCGCCCTTAATCGGTGTTATTCTGTTTAAATCATCCAAAACGGTTTTAACAATCACCTCGTCAGGCTGATCGACAACGGCTTCGTCTCCAGGTTTGCCGACATACGCTCTTAAAAGCGCTTTTCCCTTCGGCGCTGTATGCTTCCATTTTTTATGCGTCCATGTACAAGCGGTTATCGTAAAGCCGCTGTTCCGCGAAACGACGAACCCAGTTCCATCGACCGAAAGCGGCACCGCCTCTTTCGGGAAAGCCATAGCGACCGTTGCGACAGATGTTGCAGGCATTTTTTCAAAGTATGCAAGGCTTTCTTTTTCATTTGGAAACAGACTCGGAATAACATGATGCGGTGTCGCAACGACAACAGCGTCAGCCGTTTCAACTGTTCCATCCGATAATTCCAATTGATAAATTGCACCCGTCTTTTCAATGTTGGATACTTTGATCCCTTTTTTGATTTTCACTAAACCCAAACGCTCTTCCAATGCTTCTACAACAGATTGCAACCCGCTTGTAACAGTTTGAAAGATTCCTTTTTTCCGTTTTGGCTCATGCTTTTGGTTTGTTTTAGGCGTTTGTTTTTTCATTCCTAAAATCAAGCTTCCATGCCTTTGTTCTATTTCGTAAAACTGCGGAAAAGTGGACATCAAGCTTAAATGGTAAATATCGCCGCCGTAAATCCCGGATAAAAGCGGTTCAATTAAATTTTCTACCACTTCTTTTCCGAATCTTCTTTTGAAAAATCCTCCCAACGATTGATCTCCTTCCACTTTTCGGGCAGGCAGAAAAAAGTCAAAAGATGCGCGGAGTTTTCCGGTCAAGGTAAATAAACCTGACGTAACAAAAGGAGCAATATTCGTCGGAATGCCCATGACCGCTCCTTTCGGGATCGGGTTTAATTTTCCCCTGACTAGAACGAAGGACTGGCCGACATCATTGTTGACAAGCCGATCGCCCAATCCTACATCTTTTACCAGCTGTACAGCGCTTTTTTTCCGTTCTAAAAAGGAGTCAGGTCCTGTCTCAATAACGAAGCCGTCCTTGCTTACAGTTTTGATTTTTCCGCCCAAATGAAGTTTGGCTTCAATTAGTGATACATCAATTGGCAGCTGTTTTTGCTTTATTTCTTCTTGCAAATAGAAAGCAGCCGTTAGGCCGGTTATGCCGCCGCCGACAATCACAACTTTTTTTCTTTCACTCGCCATTTAAACCGCCTTCTTTATTTAATCATTCCTAAATGTTTTAATACAACCGTTGCCAAACAATCAATAAATTCCGGTTTTGCATTCGGCATTTCCGGACGATAGTAACTTGCTCCAAGCTCTTTTGTAACCGTTTTGCATTCCACATCGTTGTCATACAAAACCTCTAAATGATCCGCTACAAATCCGACAGGTGCATATACAAACGTTCGATACCCTTTATGTTCAAATAAATCCCTTGTTAAATCTTGGACATCCGGGCCAAGCCAAGGCTCCGGCGTATTTCCTTCGCTTTGCCAGCCAACAGCAAAATTTTTCACTCCGGCAGCTTTTGCGATGAGCTCAGCAGTTTCCTTCAGCTGATCTGGGTATGGATCCCCCAGCTGAATAATTTTTTCCGGCAGGCTGTGAGCTGAGACGATCAGCACCGCCGTTTCCCTTTCTTCTTCAGACATTTTGCTGTATATTTCTTTCACTTGCTTTGCCCAGTATTCAATAAATTTCGGCTCCTTATACCAGCTTTTTACAGACGTAATGGAAGGGCCGCCAAGCTTTTCAGCCGCCTCTTTCGCCCGCTTATTATATGATTCAACGCTAAAAGTTGAGTAATGGGGAGCTAAAACAATGCTGACCGCCTCCCGTATTCCGTCTTGGTGCATCTTTTCAACAGCATCTTCAATAAACGGTTCAATATGTTTCAGCCCGATATACATCGTAAACTCCACTTCATCTTGAATATCATTTAAATGCTTTTCCAAGCCTTTTGCCTGTTCTTCCGTAATCTTGGCCAGCGGAGAAATCCCGCCGATCGCTTGATAACGCTCTTTTAAATCTTGCAAGCTTTCAGGATCCGGTTTTCGTCCGTGGCGGATATGCGTGTAATATCGTTCAATATCTTCCTCATTATAGGGAGTCCCATAAGCCATTACTAATAAACCCATTTTTTTCTTAGCCATTTAAAACACCTCTGGAACAGTTTTTTTTCTTGAATATTCATGAATAAATGCCGTTAGTTTTTTTAATGTTTCCGGATTCACATCCGGGAAGACCCCATGTCCAAGGTTAAAAATATATCCTCCCGCATGTTTCATTCCTTCATCTAAAATGAATTTCACGCGTTCTTCAATGAAATCCCATGGTGCAAGCAAAACGGACGGATCAAGATTTCCTTGCAGCGCTTTTGTAAGCCCGATGTTTCTTGCTTCAGAAATCGAAGTTCGCCAGTCCAGCCCCACTACATCTAGCGGCAGATCATGCCATTCTTTTGCCAAATGCCCGGCTCCCACACCGAACATAATAAGCGGCACTTTTTTTTCTTTTATTTCGGAGAAAATGCGGTTCATTACGGGCTTAATATAGTACCGGTAATCTGAATCATTCACGGCGCCGACCCATGAATCAAAAATTTGTATCGCCTTTGCTCCGGCGTTAATTTGCGCTTGAACATAGCGGATTGTCATATCCGCCAGCTTGTCCATCAGAAGAAACCATGCCTTCGGTTCAGCGTACATGAAAGCTTTTGTTTTATGATAATGTTTTGACGGGCCGCCTTCAATCATATAGCTGGCTAAAGTAAAAGGCGCTCCGGCAAAACCGATCAACGGCACATTCAGCTGTTCGTTGACTAACAGCTTGATCGTATCGAGAACAAAGGGAACATCCTCTTCAGGATAAAGTTCGCCCAGTTTTTCTACATCCTTTATGGATCGGATCGGATTTTCTATCACTGGTCCGGTTCCCGGTTTAATCTCAACCTTTACCCCAATGGCCGGGAGTGGCGTCATAATATCTTTATATAAAATCGCCGCATCAACATTGTATTGCTCAACAGGCAGGCGCGTAACATATGCGCACAGTTCCGGTTGGTGCGTAATTTCGAATAAACTGTATTTTTCCTTCAGTTCCCGGTATTCCGGCTGAGACCTGCCTGCTTGTCTCATATACCAAACAGGAACATATTCGGTTTTTTCACCGAAGCATGCCTTTATAAATGTATCATTAAACATGCTTGTTTGATTCATTAAAATCCCCCTTTTTACAACCATCCGCTATCTCCACTCATTCTTCTACACTATAACCTTTCTTGTTAGTGGTTGTATAGAAAAATGATTGAAATGTCATAAAATCGACGAAAGATCTTGACAAACCTATGGTTATTCCATGTTTCGCCATTCTTTGCTTTCTCTTTTCCTGTTGTCAAACAGCGATCTTGACAAATTGGCGTTATTTCCATACTGGCTTTACGAAAGGACTTCCTTCCCCTTCTCGATCCGTCTGGGGGTTGTATGGAACCACTTGATAGGATTGTTTAGAAAAGATATTGGTATACGGAATTTCATATATGCCTTTTCCGGAAACGGAGCCGATAACCTTCTTTCCTCTTCCGCCTTCCCATTTGTAAATCCGATAGACGATTCTTTCATCTTGTTGAACAGGCCATTTTAACATGACTTTAAACAATTGGAGCGGATGGAATTGAAAGGTTGCAGAAAGCATTCTGACCGGTTCAAGACGAATCGGTTTTTCTAAATCTTTTACACCTTTTGGGACTGAAAAGGCTGTTTTCTTTTCGTAATCGGTTCCTCTTAATAGTTGCTTGAACAATTTTGTAGGGTAACCACTCCCTCCTTTTAAATAATGCTGTTGATCGGTTCGATCATAGCCTATCCACACGGCACCGGTTGCAGCAGGTGTATAACCGACAAACCACGCATCCTTGACAGCGCCTTGTTTTTCTTGATAGGAGGTGGTTCCAGTTTTTCCGGCCAAAGCGCCTTTGTAATTTCCTGATTTCGCCGTGCCCTCCTTGACGGCTAGCTCCAGCATTCTTGTTATGTTCCAGGCCGTCTGCGATGAAAATACTTGCCGTTTATGTTTGCTTGCTTTTGCGATAATGTCGCCGTTTTGATCTTCAATTTTTTCGATTAAATATGGTTCGCTGTATTGTCCATTGTTGGCAAACGTGCGGTAGGCATTTGCCAATGCTATCGGAGAAACGCCGTATTTTAAGCCTCCTAATGCAACCGCCAAGCCTTTGTCCTCAATGTTGATTCCGTTTTTGGACAAATATTTTATGCTTTTCGTCATCCCCAGTTTATGCAATGTCCAAACTGCTGGAACATTTTTGGAAAAAATGATCGCATCCAACATTGTAACATTTCCTTCATACCGCCCGTCATAATTGTTTGGCGCATATCCGTCAAAGCTGATTCTTTTATCCTTCAGCAATGAATAGGGGCCGAACAAGCCTTCCTCCATAGCAGGAGCGTAAACAGCTAAAGGCTTAAACGTTGAACCGGGCTGCCTTTTGGCTGTCAAGCGATTATACCCTTTTAAAGAATAATCCCGTCCGCCGATTGCCGCAAGAATTCCGCCTGTTTGATTGTCCAATAAAATGAAGGCTCCTTGGACGCTATCGTTTGTCCCAGGAAAATAAGCATTGTTCTTAAACGTCTCATACGCTTTTTTTTGCAAATCCCCGTCCAATGGAACAGTGATTTTATAACCACCTTTTAATATCTCCTCATTTGTAAGGTTGTATCGATCTTTCGCTTCTTCCAGCATCATGTCAATAAAGGTGGACAGCCAAGGCTGTTCTTCTTTTTTATGAACATTTAATCCAATTGTTTTCCCTTGGCTCCTGACCGCTTGTTCCGAAGAAATAAAACGCTCCCTTGCCATTATGCTCAATATAGCATTTCTTCTTTCCAAGCTTTTGTTTGGATGCAATATCGGAGAAAAAGCGGCCGGCGCTTTCGGAAGTCCCGCAAGCAGCGCTCCCTCCTCAAGAGTAAGTTCAGACACGTCCTTATTGAAAAAAAATTTTGCGGCTGATTGAATTCCATAGACTCCGTGTCCGAAATAAATTTGATTTAAATACATTTCGAGAATTTTGCTTTTGCTGTATGTTCGTTCGAGATAGAGAGCGATGATGGCTTCGGCCGTTTTTCTCATAAATGTTTTCTCATTGGTTAAAAAAATATTTTTCGCCAGTTGTTGTGTAATGGTGCTGCCGCCCTCTACCTTTTGAAAAGCGATCAAATCCTTCCATAATGCGCGAAAAATAGCGTAATAATCAATCCCATGATGCTTGTAAAATCTTCTATCCTCCACTGCGATGAAAGCATTTTGCACATGCTTCGGCACTTGACCGATATCGACAATTTCCCTGTTTTCCAAATAAAGTTTTGTGATGATGCGCCCTTTTTGATCAACAACAGCGGTTGCCGAATGAAAAACCAATTTTTTCTCATCCACCACAATCTTTCCAATCCAAAAGATCAAAAAATAAGCAATAAAGCTGAGAACAACGGCAATCAATAAAACGCTTCCTATTTTCTGAACTTTTTTCTTCAACATGTTCACCTCTATATCCCCTTACCATTATTAGTATTGGATATTGTTGGATAAACTATGTAGTGTTTTCAATTTTTAGGAAATGAAGCGTTCATTATATAATAAAAGAAAATCCACTCGTTCTTGAGGTGATTTGCCATGAATGTTTATATCGCCTTCGGCACTTTCGATTATTTAAGCAAAATCAAAAAAAGCCATCCAGAAGAATGCATGCTGCTTATGTATGATGGAGATAACTGCGCGCTGATGCACATAACAAATGAATCCAGTTTTTTTCATGAGCCCAAAGCATATGAAGTCGCAGAAAAAGCCGGAAAAATCGACAATGGGGGGCAATATGCCGCCTTTCATTATATAGAATCTACAGAAGAAGGACGGCCTTTGTTTGAACGGCATTTCAAAGATCGTTTGCAAATGGCGGATAAAAATCCTGGTTTTTCAGCCGCCATGATTCTTCGTCCGCTTCAAGGCAGCGTATACGCAATCTTCACATTATGGAATTCAGAAAAGGAATATAAAGCGTGGCAAAAGACGAAACCTTTGATTGCTCCTGAAGACAAACTTTTCATTTCACGCCCCGGCTATTCCAAAACATATCGCATTGCAGATGAAAACACATTATAAACTAAAATTGAAATTCGGGACAATTGAGCCGTTTCTGTCAATTCATATATAATAGGATGGAAAAACCTCTATTATAAATATTTGGATAAAACAAAAAAACTGGAGAGAGGCGGATCGTATGAATTTGCTATCGGTTGATAGGTTAACCGGAGGATATGGGAAAAAACCTGTTCTGAAAGATGTTTCCTTTGAAGTAAAAAAAAATGAATTGGTTGGTTTAATTGGATTAAACGGAGCCGGTAAAAGCACAACAATTAAACATATCATCGGGTTAATGGAACCAATAGAAGGGGAAATCAAAATAAATGGAAAAACCCTCAAGGAAAACCCGTCCGAATATCGAAAACAATTTAGCTTCATCCCGGAAACCCCCATTTTGTATGAAGAAATGACGCTATTTGAACATTTGCAATTGACGGCAATGGCGTACGGGATCGAAGAAGAACAATTTGAAAAACGCCTTCGGCCGCTTCTAAAGAAATTTAGAATGGAAAAACAAATCAATTGGTTCCCTGCCCATTTTTCAAAAGGAATGAAACAAAAAGTCATGATTATGTGCGCTTTTTTGATACAGCCACCCCTTTACATTATTGACGAACCTTTCGTCGGACTTGATCCGCTTGCCATTCATGCCCTTCTTGAATTGATGGAACAGGCAAAAAAAGAAGGTTCAGGCATTTTAATGTCGACACATATTTTGGCAACTGCGGAACGATACTGTGACTCATTTATCATTTTGCATAATGGAACAGTAAAAGCAAAAGGAACGAAAGAGGAACTTCAAAAGAAATTCAATATGCCCGGTGCCGCATTGGATGACCTTTATATTCAATTGACAAAGGAGCATGCTGATGAAATCGATTCATGAATTTTGGTCAGTTCGTCTTTCAAGCCATCTTAAAGAAGTACATCAATATTTACGGTATATGCTCAACAATCATTTGCTGTTAGTCCTCATGTTTTTAATTGGTGCAGGTGTTTTCAAATATCAAGAATGGCTACATGAGCTGCCGCCTGATTTCCCAGCAGCTTTTCTAATCTCGATCGTTTTATCATTAACGGCAACTTTTTCACCTATAAGGACTTTGCTGAAAGAACCTGATATCGTTTTTTTGCTGCCTGCAGAAAAAGAGTTAAACCATTATTTTCGGCGGGCATTTACATACAGCTATGCCACACAGCTCATTCCAACAGCACTTTGCCTGTTGGTTCTTGCCCCTCTCTATTTCCGCAGCGGCGAGGGAGACGGTGCAAGTTATGTTCTGTTCATCATACAATTATTGGGGATTAAGTTTTGGAATCAGCTGATTCAATGGAAAATGACGCATTTTCCGGAAACATTGTCACAACTCGCTGACACTTCCGTCCGATTTGCCGTGAATTTTACCGTTATTTTTTTGGCAGTGAAAGAAAGCGGGTTGACTTTCTTACTATATGGAATCATGCTGATCGTTTTGTATTATTTTTTCCGAGTAACCAAGAATAAACCGTTAAAGTGGGAATATTTGATTTCGCAGGAAAATAGAAGGAAGCAGACATTTTACCGCACTGCCAATCTGTTTACCGACGTCCCGAAGCTGAAGCATAGTGTTAAAAGAAGAAAATGGCTGGACTGGATGTTGTCATTTGTGCGATATGAGCAAACGAACACATTTCTTTATATGTTTGCAAGGGCTTTTATTCGCGCTGGAGATTATTTAGGCTTGTATGCCCGCTTATTCATCATCGGCGCTTTTCTTGCCGTCATTTGGCCTGTTTCGTATACCGCTTCCATTATTTTGCCAGCCGGCGTTCTGTTTCTTACAGGATCACAATTATTAGGGCTTTATCGTCATTATGATGCACTTCTTATGCCCGATTTATATCCTGTTTCATTCGAAATGAAGAAAAAAAGCTTTTTGCGTTTTCTTTTTATTATACTTTTCATTGATCTCGCCGCGTTTTCCATTGTGCTGCTTACGCAAACAAGCGCAGCAGCCGTTTTGACGCAACTGGCTGTCAATGGTTCATTTGTTTATGTTTTCGTGTATGGGTATGTTTCAAAAAAATTAACACCATCCTCATTCGCATGAAGTTGCCGGGGAAAATGTTTTATCCCCCTTCACGCACGGCTGCATTGTTTATTTGGCTTCCTGCTCCCATTCGCAAAAGGATTTATATGGAATGTTTCTCTTTCCGCTGTTTTGGCTGAACGGTTTACGGGGAGAAAGGAAATCTCGAATTTTTTATGCATAAAGAAAAGGGGAAGGGACATTCTATTTAGTGAAGAGGGAAAGCCAAAAGGTGTTTGTCCAAAACATTCTTTTTCGCTTGAGGATGTACTGGAAAAATTCCGTCAAGATGATGCTGAAAATGCATCATAAAGGGAATGAAGAAGCAGAAGTGTCTTTTAGAAAACATTTGCCTTTAATTTCATTGTTAAATGGGGTGTTTGTGAAAGACACAAAATGATCATCTTCATTATGAAAACCCTCTTCATTCAAGGAACGGACTATTCAGTTCGTTCCTTTTATTTTTTTGGATATTTCCTTCCATTTCAATCCCGTGTTAAAATAAAGCATAAGAAGCAAAGGAGTGGTGAAAATGAGCGATTGCATTTTTTGCAAAATCATAAACGGAGAAATCCCTTGCGCCAAAGTGTACGAGGATGAACATGTGCTGGCCTTTATGGACATTATGCAGGTTACAAAAGGACATACTCTCGTCATTCCGAAAGTACATAAAGAAAACGTCTTTGAACTTACTCCAGATTTAGCTAAAAATTTTTTTGAATCGGTGACAAAAGTGGCGGGAGCCGTAAAAAAACAATTGAATCCAAAAGGCCTGAATTTAATCAACAACAACGGAAAAGAAGCCGGACAAACCGTTTTCCATTATCATATGCACATTGTCCCCCGATACGGAAAAGATGACGGTTTAGGCATCGTTTGGAAGTCCCACCAAAGCGATTATACGGCTGAAGATTTGGCAAAGCTTGCTGAGACGATTCAAGAAGGGCTTAAGTAAGCAATTGTCATCAGATCCTGAGGAAGGATCTGTTTTTTTGTCAACGTTCTTTAAAATTTTTTATTTTCCCTCGCCCTTTTTCATGATAGGATGTTTATTATAAAACAAGAAAAGGAGGACGAATCGTGAATCGGGTATTCAATTTTAACGCAGGTCCTGCTGCCATTCCGCAGCAAGCACTTGAAAAAGCACAAGCTGAACTGTTGAATTACAATCATACCGGCATGTCCGTCATGGAGCTCAGCCACCGGAGCAAAGCATATGATGAAATTCACAACAAAGCGATAAACTTATTGAAGGAACTTATGAAAATACCAGAAACGTATGAAGTACTTTTTTTGCAAGGAGGAGCCAGCCTCCAATTTGCCATGGTTCCGATGAATTTTCTAAAAAAAGGAAATATTGGCTATTATATTTTATCCGGATCTTGGTCGGAGAAAGCCTTAAAAGAAGCGAAGAAATTCGGTGAAACAAATGTGTTGGCGTCGAGTAAAGATACCAATTATACATATATCCCAAAAGATTTTGATGCAAGTTCTCTCCAAGATGCCGCTTATTTGCACATCACATCAAACAATACGATTTTCGGCACACAGTGGCATGAATTTCCAAATACAAACGCTCCGCTCATCGCCGACATGTCAAGCGACATTTTAAGCCGAGAAATCAATATCGAGCAATTTGACCTCATTTACGCTGGAGCCCAAAAAAATCTTGGCCCTTCAGGCGTTACCGTCGTCATTATTAAAAAGGAACTGCTTGAAAAGGCTAATCAAGATGTACCAACGATTTTAAACTACCAAACTCATGCGAGCAAAAATTCTCTTTACAATACACCTCCAACCTTTGCGATTTATATGCTTTCCCTCGTTTTAGAATGGGTTAAGGAACAAGGAGGCGTAGCTGAAATTGAGAAGCGGAACAACAAAAAAGCGAATATTATTTATGAAGCGATTGATGAGAGCGACGGATTTTTCAAAGGCCACGCTGAAAAAGACAGCCGCTCTTTCATGAACATAACGTTTACGCTGCCTACTGATGAATTGACAAAAGTCTTTGTCAAAGAAGCAAGCGAACACCAATTAGTCGGCCTCTCAGGCCATCGGTCCGTTGGAGGCTGCAGGGCATCGATCTACAATGCTGTGACAATAGAAGCCTGTGAAAAACTTGCTCAATTCATGAAAGATTTCCGGGCAAAACATTAAAGATCGCTTCTCATTTTCCTGTTTATACGTTATCATGAAGGAAAAGTAAACGCCAGATGAGAATAGAAGTGGAGAGTTGTTAGATGAGGACGAGAGAACTTGTGGTTTTATCCTTATTTGCCGCCATTGGAGTAGTGCTTCATGTAATAATACCGCCTTTCTTCAACGGGATGAAACCGGATATGATGCTGTTGATGATGTTTTTGGGAATTTTCTTATTCCCTAGACTTGCTAATGCCGGATTGATGGGGATCGTCACCGGAATTTTATCCGGATTGACCACGAGCTTTCCGGGCGGTCTTGTTCCAAACATTATTGATAAAATATTGACGGCTTTCATCATCTATCTCCTGTTTGCGGCTCTTAAACAATTCAAACAACAAGTTGTGAAAGCAGGAGCGTTAGTGGCTATTGGCACCGTCATTTCTGGCACGATATTTTTGCTTGCAGCCTTATTAATCGTCGGTCTACCCGGGGGTGCAGGATTTTCAGCCCTGTTCGCAGCTGTTGTTTTACCGGCAACGGTTCTCAATACAGTTGCCATGGTCATTATTTATCCGATCGTCAACACGATTTTAAAGCGTTCGAATATTATAGCCAATCGTTCATAAACCCCGACACTAGGATCGGGGTTTATTTTTGTGTATAATATAAGACAAGTGCAATCAAAAAAGCGGCAAATCCGCCAAAAGTCAATGCAGCTGCCCTTTTTTTCAACAAATGCTTCGGCGGGTAAGAGTTCATTGAGTGAATTAATTTCACATGATGAAAGGCTCCAATAAACAGCAACAGACTGATGATGAAAAACAAAAAAACGATCCCTGCCATAAATCCCCTTCCCTTCATTCAAACTTATGCATCAAAATCAGTCGCTATGATTTCAAATTGATCAGGAGGGTTGCCGAATGTCGAAAAGACAATCTTTTCTTTACGGTTTTTTCATTGGCGGTATTGTTGCGGGCGCTGCAGCCATTTTGTCCAATCCGATGAAAAGCAAAGACATAAAAACGCGAGTATGCCAGAATATTCGAAATCTCGAAAATGTGCTGGGGGAATTGAAAAATGAAGGGGTTTCGCTAAAACAACAAATTGCTCAATCCGCTAAAGAAAGCATGGAAATTTTTAAAGAAGTTGCTCAAGATTTAAATAAGTCCTTCCAAACATGGCAAATGGAAATTGAGCCGAATAAAAAAGAATTGGAAAAAAAAGTGAAAGAGATTGAAGAAAAATTAAAAGAATTGGAAAAATCCTCAAACAAACAAGAACCATGAACAAAAGAATTGGCGCTTCGTCAATTCTTTTATTTATTATGTTCAAATTCAATAAAATTGTGATAGTATAGTAAAATTTTGTTATGATTCCGCCTGTCCCATATTTTTATTTGCGGATTCCTTCGCAAATCATGCATTAGTTTTTCCGGTTTTATTTAAAAATTTTGCAAATTGCATCTTTATTAATCTTTATTTTATTGGCATAATAGAAGATATTAAAGTGAGTATGGAAAAAGCAGGTGGGAAAATTGAGAAGAACGAGCGATCAATATACAGTAAAAGACGCGCTTTTATTCAGCCAAAGAATCGCCCAGTTAAGCAAAGCGCTTTGGAAATCGATTGAAAAGGATTGGCAGCAATGGATTAAACCTTACGATCTAAACATTAACGAACATCATATTTTATGGATTGCCTACCACTTAAAGGGAGCATCCATTTCCGAAATCGCCAAATTCGGGGTCATGCACGTATCAACAGCTTTCAATTTTTCGAAAAAGCTCGAAGAACGAGGTTATTTACAATTTTCCAAAAAAGAAAGCGATAAACGAAACACATACATTCAATTGACGGAAAAAGGCGAAGAGCTTGTGCTCAAACTGCTTGAGGATTTTGATCCTTCTCGTAACACCGTTTTTAAAGGTGCTTTGCCTTTACAAAATATTTACGGAAAATTTCCAGAATTGATTGAAATGATGGCAATCATCCGAAATATTTATGGGGATGATTTCCTAACCATCTTTGAACGATCTTTCCACAACATAGAACAAGAGTTCATCGTAGAAGACGGAAAAATGAAGAAAAAGAAAGATGTGCAGGATTATTCCCTTTTTACATCGACAGTGCATCAATAGTTTTTTGTAAGTCTTGCATTAAATTGGCATATAAACCTTGCCTGTAAAGGGCATCAATCGTTTCATTCACTCCCAGCTTCGGAGTAAGCTGTCCCGCAAAAAGCGTAAGGAGATTTTCAAAATATACAAATCCTTGCGCTTTTTGTTCTTCATGTTCTTTTGCCAAAAAGTCGCAAAGGTCAAAAATCGTTTCGATCTCATCTTTTAAAAGTCCTTTTTCGATGACCAGCTTGTAAAAAGGGTATCTATCACCGTCTATCATTTTGATTAACAGATTCATGTAATATTCCAATGTCTCCAGTCTTTTTTCCACTTCTCTCATTCAATCACATCTTTCTTCTTAAAAAATGCACTGTAAGATTAAAAACTTTACATGAAACCTATCTTTTTCGTCATATATTTGATATTGTAGTAGTTATGAATAAAGGGGGGATACCGGAATGCTATTCTATTTTATCATTTTTGCCGTCTTCATTCTATTTTACATAAACAAGCTGACAACGGTTCTCTGTTCCATTAGGGAATTGCCGGAAGAAAAACAATCAAATGTGTTTCGAACGATTAATGTGTTAATTACGATCCTGCTGATTTCCGCATACATAGAAATATCGTTTACCTAATTTTGGATTGCGTCCAAAACCAAATGACCAAAACCCCCGCAGCAAGCGAAAGAAGCATTTTCCCCAAAGCATGTTGTTCTTTGGGAAAATCTTTCGCCAGACGGGAACATGTGTCAGTAAATTGTTTTTCCTTTGCGTCTGCAGCCTTTCAAGAGCCGAATATATTTCGGCGCTCGTCTTTTCACCCACTTGTCCATCTTTTTTTCACATTTCCTCAAAAAGAAAGCTGGCAATCAAGATGCCAGCTCCATTCACATGATTAGTACAACCATGCAGCACCGACAATAATTAACAAGATGAACAATACAACAATTAACGCAAAGCCGCCAGCGTATCCGCCGCTCATCATGACACCTCCTTTACGTGTTTCATAATATCGTATTCACTTTTCCTTTTTGCGCTTAGGCTTTTATCCTGTTTTTTTGCGGAATTTCTTTTCCCATTTCACAATTTCCTCTACGATTTTGAATTCTGTGCGGACAAACTGTTGCAAATCCATTTGTTTCATGTCAAAATGTGTATATATTTTGTTTTAAAGTCACATTAAAAGTAGGAGTTGTAAGGAATGAAAAAATTTGCATTAGCCGTTGCTGCAACTGCAGGTTTACTCGCACTAAATGCTTGTTCAAACGGTGCAAACGACCCGGTCGCAGAAACGAAAGCCGGCGATATTACAAAAGAACAGTTTTATGAAGCGATGAAAAACCGTTTTGGAAAAGATGTTCTGCAAGAACTTGTGCACGAAAAAGTGCTTGGTAAAAAATTCAAAGTCACTGATAAGGAAATCGATGCTGAAATTGACAAAATGAAACAGCAATATGGCAACCAATACGACTTGATTGTTCAACAATATGGCGATGATGTCGTCCGCCAAATGGTGAAAGTAGACTTGCTTCGCAAAAAAGCGACGGAAGCTGAAATTAAGATAACGGATAAAGAGCTAAAAGAGTATTATGACAGCTTGAAAGGCAAAATCCGCGCTAGCCACATTTTAGTGCAAGATGAAAAAACAGCAAAAGAAGTGAAAGAAAAGCTGAATAAAGGCGAAAAATTTGAAGACTTGGCGAAAGAATACTCAACGGACGGGTCGGCAGCAAAAGGCGGAGATCTCGGGTGGTTCGGCAAAGGCCAGATGGTGAAGGAATTTGAAAACGCAGCATTTCAATTAAAAGAAGGCCAAGTAAGCGATCCAGTTAAAACAGACTTCGGATACCACATTATAAAAGTAACGCAAACGGTGAAACCTTTTGCTGAAATGAAAGAAAGCCTTAAGAAGGATGTAAAAGAGCAAAAAATGTCCGATCCTGCCTTGATGCAAAAAGCGATTGAGAAAGCAATCAAAAACGCTGATGTCGAAGTAAACGACAAAGATTTAAAAGATTTATTTAAAACAGAGGATGAATCAAAATAAAAGGGTTATTGCCGGTTTCGGCATAACCCTTTTTAATTGGCTGATGACATGTTCTTTCTTGCCTTTTTTTCCTTTTCTTTTCTCATTCTCTCTAAATATATGTTCCCTTCCCTTTCAATAAAAATTTCTTCCAATTCTTTTTCTTTCTTTGCCGTTTTATAAGCCATATATGCACTAAAAAGAATCCCGACAATGCATAAATAAACCCACCACGGAAGAAATGCCATGCGAAACCCTCCCTGCAGACAAGCTTTTAATTCATTTTATGCAAGGAGCTTTGATTTATGATCAATTTAACGATGAAAAACAGGTTTGTAAAAAGAACGATTGTCCAGAGCAAAAATCCGCTCTGTAAATTCTCCAGGTTTCACATGTTCGAGCGCCCTGTCCAGCATGTTCATTTTCGCATCCAAATTATCGATATGATGGAGAATTTCCGCTTCCTTCACCATCGGCATCTTCGGACTTCCCCATTCAGGCTTTCCGTGATGGCTCAACACCATATGCTGGAGGACGATAACCTCCTCTCCGGAAATGCCTAATTCTTTTGCCGCTTCACCAATCTCGTTGACCATAATGGTAATATGCCCAAGCAAATTCCCTTCAACTGTATAAGTTGTGGCAATCGGACCGGAAAGTTCAATGACTTTTCCCAAATCATGGAGAATAACTCCCGCATACAACAAGTCTCTATCCAAGCTTGGATATAAAGCAGCAACTGCTTTGGCAAGATCAAGCATGGAAACGACATGGAACGCCAAACCGGAGACAAATTCATGATGGTTTTTGGTTGCTGCCGGATAAAGGAAAAAAGCGTTTTGATGTTTATTCAATAAATATCTTGTAATCCGCTGAATGTTGGGATTTTTCATTTCAAAAATATATTTTGTAATTTTTTCTACCATCTCTTCCTGAGTTAATGGCGCTTTCTCGACAAAGTCTTGCGCTTTTACGTTTTCATGCGGCTCCGCCAAACGAATGTTGCGGATTTTCAGCTGATTTCTTCCTCTGTAATGGTGAATATCGCCAAAAATTTTGACGATTTGCTGCGGAAGATAGTTTTCCTCATCTTCCTTGCTTGCATCCCATAGTTTCGCTTCAATTTCCCCCGTTTGATCTTGAAGGATCAATGTTAAAAACGGTTTCCCGTTGCTTGCAATCCCTTTCGTCGCTGACTTTATTAATAAAAAAAGATCTACTTGTTCGCCAACCTCATAATGAATGATCCCTTTGCTCATTGTATTCCCCTTCCACTTTCGCCTCGTATCTTAAGTATAGCACACGTTTCCGTGGAATATCTTCAAATCCTTTATGACAGCGTCATAATTTCATCTCTTTGAAAATGGGACAGTATATGCTGATGGCACGTAAACAGAAGCAACTGGTGCCGCTCGGAAAGGCCTCTCATCACTTGGACGATGTTTTCTGTCCGTTCATGATCAAAGTTGACAAAACTATCGTCGATGATCAAAGGCAGGTTGATTCTTTTTTGCATGCTTTCTGCAAGCGCAAATCGTAAGGCGGTATACAACTGTTCAGCCGTTCCTTGGCTTAACTCTTCCGCCAAAAATATTTGGCCGTCTTTCCGTTTGACTAATAATGAATCTTGATCTTCCGGCAAATAAATATTCGTATAGGCTCCTGATGTAAAAATGCGGAATAAATTTTCGATTTCTTTAAGCAATTTCGGCAATTTTTCTTTTCGGTGATATTCCACTGCGTTGTTCAGCATTTCTTTTGCAACAGCCAGAACCGCCCATCTTCTGGCGACATCTTTTGCTTGTGAACGTTTCCATTCAAATGAATATTTTATATTGGAATAAACACCTGATTTTTCCAGATCCTTAATTTCAACCTCGACTTCAGCCAGTTTTTTGCGAATTACGTCTTCTTGTTTTTCAATCTGTTCGATTTTTTCCGCAAGCCGCGTTTCCTTTTCTTTTAAATTTTTTTCATCATGATACATTGTCATGTCATGCGATGTTAAAGATTCTTTCAATGCTAATTGTTCTTCAATGAAATGAAGTTCCTGGACCGCTTCTTCTCTTTTTTGATGCATTTTTCCTTTATTGCGAAATGCATCGTCATCCGAAGCATTTGCCAACCGCAGCAATTGATCTTTTTCTTTCAAAAGGCTCTCATAAAGAGCAGAGATTCCTTTTTTTTCCTCTTTGATTTCTGCCAGTTGCTTCATGCAAGCATCCAGCTGTGACCGCTTTTGTTTTTCTTCTTCTATTGTTTTTCTTAGTTCGGTATATTTCTCCTCTAGCGTATTTGCACTCAGTTCATAAACTTCGCATAAAATCTCAAAGCGGTTTAGAAACTGATGCACATTTTGTTTATATAGACGCAGTTGTTCTTCCATCGCCTCCTTTTCTCTTGTAAGCTTTTGGCAGTTGATTACGCGGTCATATTGTTCCAACAGCCGTCCAGCTTCCACTTCTTTCGGGAGATGAAACCGGGCATAAAGCGGCGAAATTTGTCGCTTCAGTTCGTGGTGATCTCGCTCCCATTCTTCATAATCCTTAATGACCCGTTCATATGCCTGCTGTTTCCCGTTAAGATTCATTCTTTCAAGCTCGTACTTTTGGCGAATTTGTTGATCATTCCATAAAATGGTTTTTATTTCTTGCAAACGCCGCTTTTTTTCCAGTAAATAGACGTCATGTTGAGAGGCCAATTTTTTTTCGAGCTGTTCATATTGATGATGAAGATGCTTTAACAAATCATCTTCCGCAGTGCGAAAAAATAAAAAAACGGCAGCAGCTAAAGGAAAAACAGCGTAGAAGAACTGCCAATGATGGAAAACAACCGCCAACAGCATCATGACGGCAAGAAAGACAGTGAATAAGACGGCGGCCAAATGCCTTTGCCGCTTTTTCTTTTGAACAGATTTTTCCCTTTTTGTCATCTGATCTTTTAACTGTTTCATCTGTTCTTTTACGTAATCGATATCGCCGAGTTGACTCAACTTTTTCTCCAGCGTCAGCAGTTCGTTTTCTAAAGCTTCGCGCTCATCCGGCTGTAGCAGCAATGATTGATAATCCTGTAACCGCCTTTCGCATTCTTCAAGGGAATATTTAGCGCGGTCAAATTGTTCATCCAACATTTTTTTTCGTTGATGGAGTTGTTCGCTTTTTTTGGCCGCTTCTTTTATTTTTTCTTTTACAAGGATTGATGTATCAACTGCTTTTACAGCTTTTTCGTCTGAATGGCCAAAAATTTGGAAGAGCTCGGCAGAAAGCTGTTTCTGAACGTTTGTTAGTTGAACAGCCAACAGTTTTTGTTCCTCGATTTGTTTTCGAATCAGCGGGTACTGCCCGTTAAGCTCTTCAAAAAGTTGTTCATCCTCATACCGTCCTTTCAACCGGATGTTTTTAAGAGAGAGCCGAAGTCCTTTCTCCTTTTCCTTTAACGTTCTCAGCTGAATTTCCATTTCGTTTAGCCTTGCAGCAAGCTTTTCAAAGCGAACGAGCCCGTCTTCAGGAAAAGCAGCGGTTTCCTTAAATTTTTCAAGCTTTTCCAAACAAGTTTTTCTGCGTTCCAATAGCGGGAGGGCGGATAAAAGCTTTTCAACTCCTTTCAATTCCGTTTTGATTTTCACTTTTTCATCGGCAAGCTTTAATAGTTGGCTGTTTAACTTCATTCGCTCTTGTAGCAAGTCATGATACCTATCCTCATATTCTTTTGCTTTCCTTAGCGTTTCCGATGCTTCCTTTAGTTCCAGCAGCATTTTATTTAAAAGCGGTTTTCTTCCATTCGGTTTAAATAACTCCTCCTGCTCCTTCAGCAATTTTTCCTCTAAGGCATATATTTGATCGGACCCAAACAGGCTGGTTAAAAACAAATATTTACCGAGCTTTTCGCGATTAAGCTCATATACTTTTTGCAGGCCGAACAAATCAAAAGAAAAGATCGCCTGATATGCCGTTTTATCGACTCCTTTTAACAGCCGATCAAGTTCTTTTTCTCCTCCGATCCGGCCGTCCGCATAAAAAAGCGTCAGCTCTTGCGCTCTATTTCCTTTCAGCCGTTCAATCTTTACAATCTCATCATCATCTGTTTCCACCGTAATGGCGCCCCCGTATGTTCCTCCTGTTTTCGGTTCGTACCGCCCGCCCAGCTGATGCTTCGTCGGAAAGCCGAACAAAATACTTTGGATGAAAGACATGACCGTTGACTTGCCTGCTTCGTTTAAACCATATAAAACTTGAAGGCCTTGGTTGGCAAACAGTATTTTTTTATTTGTGAATTTCCCGTATCCGTAAATATGGATTTCTTTAATCTTCATCCTATCACCCTTGCATCTTTCCCCATCCTTGTTTCATCAGTTCATAATAAACCATCGTTTGCGCTTCTTTTCGGATTTCTTCTTTTTCCTGATCGGTCCATGATTGTAAAAAACGGCGGAACAAGCGGTTAGCATTTAGAGGTTCAACAGCTTTGTCAAATTGTCCATTTTGTTCCATGATTTGCGCCCATTCCTTAGAAAAATAGCCGGTATCAAGAAAACCGCTGTCCGGAAAAATTTCCGTCTGAATGGAAACAATCCAAACGAAATTATTTTTTTCTTCTTCCTCTTCATTTAATAATTGCATCAATTCCTCTATTGTTTGTTGTTCCGAAAGATCCCAGAACAACGGAGAAATTCCTTCAAGAACGATCGTCCATAAAGCCGACTTCTTTTCCCGCTGCAGTTCTTTCAATTGTTGTATGTTACCGACCAAATCACTGACAGAATCCAGTTCATTGACAGAAAGACGAATTTCATCCCATAAAATATCACAAAGAGGCACAAATCGATATTGGCATTCACCTTGTGAAAAAAGATTGACAAGATAGACCCCTTTTTCCCCGCTTTCTTTTTTGTGGCGACCTTGAATATTTCCGGGATAAATGATCGGCGGATGCTCTCTGTTTAAGATTTGCTGTTTATGTATATGTCCCAGCGCCCAATAATCAAAATCTTTTTCCAATAATTGCTGAATCGAAAAAGGGCAGTACGGTTCATGTTCTGGAACTTGAACTTGTGATACAGAGCCGTGCAGCAGGCCGATATGAAAAGGAGCATCTTCTTTTTTCCGAAATTTAGCGGCAATATTTTCTGTTACCGCCCTCGCTGGATAACTGTATCCGTAAAGATTTGCCAGCACTTCTCCTTCACGGACAAAAGGGATGCATTCCACCTCACGATCAGAGAAAATGTGAACATTCGGCGGCCAGTCCATTTGCACCCGGCTGCCGCCGGTATGATCGTGATTGCCATGAATGATATAAACATGAATTCCCGAATGATTCAACCGCTCAAATTGCCTTCTTAATCTCAGCTGTGCTTTTAAACTCCTGTCTTCCTCATCATACAAATCCCCTGCTAACAACAAAAAATCCACTTTTTCCTGAATGGCCAAATCGATCATCCGGTCAAAAGCGTAAAACGTGCTCTCTCGGATTTTTTGGAAATGAACAGCAGGAAGATGGCCAAGGCCTTTAAAAGGACTATCTAAATGCAAATCAGCTGCGTGAATAAATTTGACATGATGCAACATACTCTACCCCATTTCATTTTTTGGAACGTATGTTTGCTTTTTATATTATACCATTTTTCACAACGGATTCAGTAACGAAATGGATGATTGATCAAGAAAAGGACTTTTTCAACGAAAGTCGAATTGAATTTTAGATGAAAAAAGGAGGGAGCAAAATGGCGACATATTATTTGACAGCCTTCTCAAGCAAAGGGGAATGTCTTCTCAATGAAAAGATTGAAGCAAAGGGTGAACAAGAAGCCAAAAAAATAGCCGAGGAAATGTTGAAGAAAAACAATTGCGATGAAGCCACCCACCGATTAACGACATCAACAGGAAAACTAGTTTTATTTCACCGTTGACGCACTTAAAAGGTCAGGCTTTTTGAAAGCGTCTGACCTTCTTATGTGGAAATGCTAATTTAACTATGTACAAAAATGATTGTTTAAAGCTATGCTATATAGTTTCTCTTATTGCCTTAGGGCAACTTTACATGGAGAGGCGGGCATGATAGCCTTGTTAGGCGGAGCCAGCTATTGATATTGCTGGCTTCTTGGCTCGTAAGTCATGCCCGTAGAGGCTCCATGTCAAGTTATTACTATCCACCACTTAATAACATAATTATCCATAAAATCATTTTTGTACATCACTATACAATCAAAATTGTGCATTCTTATTTTGACATTTACACTTATGGAAAAATATTGAGATTCAACTATAAAGCGCATTTAATAAATTAAGCTTTTCTTGCGTGTAATGTTTGAACCCTTCGGTGTAGGATTTGGGATCTTTCGGATTGGCAAAATGAGTGATTTTTCTTGTAACCGGATCAATCAGTTTGCTTGACGCCCCGCATCCTAACCCGATGATCGTTTGCATTTCCTCCATGATGATAATGTTATAAATGCTTTCAAAACCTTTTCGGGAGTATCCGACATTTTCCAAATTCCCTAAAATATTTTTTTGCCTGTACAAATAATACGGTTCATATCCGTTGGCCGCCGTCCATTCAACTGCCAGATCCATCATTTTTTCAACTTCGCTTCGTTCCGCCACTTTATACTTTTCTCTGTTTTTCGTCATCTCAGATGCCCGCTTAAAAGAAAGGGTATGAACGGTTAATGATTCAGGCATCAATTTTGCCGTTTCAGAAAGAGTGTATTCAAATTCTTTTAATCGTTCCCCAGGCAGTCCGATAATTAAATCCATATTAATGTTTTGAATGCCCATTTCCCTTGCCATATAATATTTTTCGACCGTTTCTTCGACGGTGTGATGCCTTCCGATCGCTTTTAACGTATTTTGGATATACGATTGAGGATTGATGCTGATTCTGTCAACGTTCCACTTCTTTAGGACTTTAATTTTTTCAGGAGTGATCGTATCTGGTCTTCCGGCTTCAACGGTGACCTCCCGTATTTGACCGGCATTCGGAAAAGATTCATACATTTCTTCGTAAAGCCGATCCATTTCCTCGGCCGTAATGCTTGTCGGCGTCCCTCCGCCAAAATAGACGGACGTAATGTTGATTCCCTTTTCTTTTAACCAGCTGCCAATCATTTTCATTTCGTAGTGAAGTCCGCCTAAAAAAGAATCGACTTTTCCTTGCTTTCCCCCAATCGCATAGGCGGGAAACGTGCAGTATGCGCATTTCGTTGGACAAAACGGGATGCCGATATAAATGCTCAGTTCATTCGTTAACTGATATAAATCCGGGATGACGGTTAATTGTTTATCAACAATTTTTTCCATCATCATGATTTTTTCGTCCGATAATAAAAGTTCTTCTTTCAATTGCTGATAGATCGCTTCCTTGTTTTCTCCCCTCATCAGTTTGCTGTGAAAAAGCTTCGTTGGGCGCACCCCTGTCAATATACCCCATTTTTGCTTAATCCCTGTAAAATCTTGCAGAACGGTCACATACACATGGGAAACAGCCCGTTTAATTTGTTTTAACCGCTCTTTTTCGTCAGCGGCTGAAATGTCTTTTTCGTAAAAGGCATTGAAGCATTCTTTTGCTTTCAGTTCGCAAAATACAGCGGCGTGATGTTCATTTTCCTCAATTTGAAAAAATACTTCGATATCAAATGGCGCTCGCTCAAATGAAATTTCCGCCTCTTCAAAAAACAAATTGGAAATCAATTGAAGGGGGCGATGAAACCGATTGTCATTTATACCTTGAACGAAAATTCGCATTCTATCACCTTTGCGCTAATAAGATAAAACTCTTTATAGTTTACTAAAGGGAATAAAGGTTGGTCAACACAAAAAAATCATCCTGTCATGGATGATTTAGTTGTTTTTTATTTTATTTAAAAAATTAATGCGATATTGCTTGCGAAAATGCTCTTTTACCATGTAGGATACGCCTTGCTCATCATTTGATCTCGTGATCCAATCCGCCTTCCTTTTGACCTCAAATGGAGCGTTTCCCATCGCCACCCCTAAGCCGGCATTTTGTATCATTTCCAAATCATCCAATCCGTCGCCGATTGCAACCATTTCATCAAGCGCAATCCCTAAATGCTCTCCAAGTTTTTGTAATCCTGCCAGTTTTGAAACACCTTTTGGCACAATTTCGATTTTTTCCTCATGAATTCGAATTACATCAACCTCTTGAAAAGCGTCTTGAATGGTTTTTGCTGCTTCACGGCTTTCCTCAAAATCGTTGAAATAGACATCGATTTTCGGTGCGGCAACGGGATCATCAATCAATGCATCGGCGAGCGATTCGACAAACTGTATCGGATAAAAAAGAGGATCCCCGGAATTTAATAGCATCTTGCCCATAATATTAGACGATATTTTTTTACGATTGCCGATGGAAAACCGCTCGTGCACAATCCGAATATTACAATTAAAATATTCAAGCACCTGTACGATGTTAAAGGTCAAGTCTTCTGATATCCTTTTTACATATAACGGATCATCCAAGCGATTGGCGATAAACGCACCGCCATGTGTGATGAGGCAGCCATCGATTTTCAACGCTTTTGCCAGCTTTTTTGCTGATTGAAAATGACGGCTCGTCACGAGGGTTATATATACATCTTTCTTTTGCACAAACTGTATCGCTTCCTTCGTTGAACTTTGAAGGCGGCCGTTTGAACGGAGGAGCGTTCCGTCAATATTTAAAGCAAGCAAGCGGTAGATCATCTGTTGGTCCTCCTTCTCTTGTTGTCACATTTCTACTATGAGAATATGTCCTGATCAGACAAATTAGAACCTGTGAAAACAATCCGAAAGAGAAGGGAGGATGAATCAAGACACAGAATCATATTGGACGGTAAACAATTCAGACAGCACGAGTGCCGCAGCGCCGATAACCGTCGCTTTTTCTCCGAATTCCGATAGAGCAATTTCCGTTTTTTTCGCCTGCTCTGTCAAACTTCTTTCCTCAATAACCTCTCGAATCGGCGCTAAAATAAAATCTTTCGCTTTCGCCAAACCTCCCCCAATGACAATTCGTTTTGGGTTGATCAAATGAATGATGTTTGTAATGGCAAGTCCCAAATACCGCCCTGTTTCCGTTAAAATATTTATTGCAAGCGAATCTCCCGCCAGCGCTGCCTCATAAATCATAGCTCCGTTTACGTTTTCTAAATTTCCTTCCGCCATTTCGATGATTTTCGTTTTATATCCAAGCAAAATTTTGTTTAACGCCCTGTATTTCAACCCTTCCGATCCGACAATGGACTCCAAACATCCATAACGGCCGCACGAACATCTTGATCCCTTTACTCCGATAAACATGTGGCCGATCTCGCCTGCAAGACCGTCATAACCCCGGAAAATTTTGTTATCCACAATAAAACCGGCACCGGCTCCATTTCCAACATTCAAACACACTAAACTATTGATTCCCTTTCCGCTTCCAAACCAGCTTTCGCCAAGCGCCATGGCCCGAACATCATTTTCCAGCTTCACTGGCAGTTTAAATTCGTTTTCCAGTTCTGCTTTTAATGGAATATGGCGCAATTGCAAACCGGGAGCATAAATGCTGATTCCGGCTTTCGCATCGATGATGCCGTGCATGCCGATTCCGATCCCTACAAACTTCTGCAAATCTACTTTCGCTTCATCAAGCATAAAATATATTTGCTTAATAATTGTTTGCAAAAACAGCTCATTCGTAATCGGGTCCTTCAGATTGACGGTTTTATACAAAAGAATATGAGCGTCTAAATCTGTGATAGCAAATCGGATTTTTTTCGAACTAATGTCGACTGCCATCACAAAAAAATTTTTGCCGTTGATTTTGAGCAAAATGGGCTTCCTTCCTCCATTCGACGCACCCGGCTGACCCTCTTTTACCAAACCTTCCTTCAACAATTCATTGACGATATTTGTAACCGTCGGCGGGGTTAATTTTGTTTTTTTGGCAATTTCCGCCCTTGAAATGGCGCCATGTATTCGAATCGTATTCAAAATTAAAGATTTATTTAATGATTTCATTAATTGAAAGCTTCCGATTATGTTTTCTTCTTTCATCCTTATCCTCCGCTAATACCGCTGCATTCAAAAATGTTAGCCCTTACATTTTTAAGTATCTCAATGAACTGTCCTTTTGACAAGCCCCATTTCCGAAGCAAAATAATAAAAAAAGCTTTGAAAACGAATTAACTGTTTTCAAAGCAAAGCTTTTTACCGAATCTCATAAAGATCTTCCAACGGCTTCATCATGATTTTATTTAAATCCAACATCATTCGGCTCAATCGCTCTTCCGCTTTAAGCAAGGCGGCAATTTTAGCATTTTGCTGTGCCAGCTGGGCGCATTTTTGGGCATGAACGGCTTCTTCTTGAGTAATATCATGGCCCATTAATTGCTTTTCTTGAAGTTTCAATTGGATGCTGCGGAAATTTTCAAAAATGTTTTTGGCGGATTCATCGTGACGGACATCATCATAAAGCTTTTTTAACTGTACAAATTCATCGCTTGTTTCCAACGCTTTTTCAAATTCTTGCGCGGCCTTGAATAAAATTTCCGACAATCCTGCCCCTCCTCTTTTAAATCAATTCTTGAAAAAACTATAAACGATTGTCAAGCCATCTGTCAAAAAACTTTTTTCTGCGCGAGAAAATGGATCGCCTGTCCTTCGGAGCAGAATATCATCTTTTATGAAATAGCTTCAGGTCCAAAACATTTACAAAATGAGAATGATGATCGATTGGATAAAACCGACAATCCCGCCGAGAAGAGCCCCTAAATAGGTAATCATTTTCAATTCCTTTTTTGAAATAGCCGACACTACTTGTTCAAGGCGTTCAACAGAAAAAGATTCGACTTGATCGGCCACAATTTGGTCAATATGCAAAACTTGCATTATTCTTTCTACGTTCGCTTGCAAAAAAGCGAGTGCTTGCGAAACCATTTTGGGCACCATTGTTTCTTTTATTGTTTGCTGGTAAGGTTCCAATAATGAGGAAACTGGTTCTTTCATTTTTTCTTCCATCGGAATTTGATCGATGATAACTTTTGCTAAGAAATCGCTGATTTGTTCTTTATTTGCCTTATTTGCCAGTTCAGAAACAGGCGTTTCGATGAAACGATGCCACTCTTTGAAAAGAACTGATGATAGCCAATCAATGGTTCCTTGATGGCGGAAAAATTTCACTGCCTCAGGCAGCAATTTATCAGCAATTTGCATATTCCCCAAAAACATTTGGATCATGCTTCCAAATGTTCCTTTCTGTAGAAAAAAATCGCTGATCATTTTTTGGAATGCTTCTCTTCCTTCCAAGCTTTCAAAATATTGGGCTCCTTTTTCCGTCAACATTTTCGATATTGCTGGAATCAAGTCTTCGATTGCTTTTTTTATTTCTTCCGGCAAAACTTCTTTTAAGGCCGCATCATTGTTGAAAAGTTTTTCTACTTTTAATTTGATGGCTTGTTGCAGATTCTCTTTCATCCAATCGCCGTTGAGATCAATTCCAAACTCTCCGGCCATCTCCTCCACTGTCTTATTTTTTTTCAGCCATTCCTCAACCGCTTTCGATACAAAAGTCTGCAATTGCTTATGAAAAGAGTGGTCTTCCATTCTTTTTTTGATTCCTTCAGGGGTAACCAAATGTTCCACAACCATTTTCCCAAGCTGAAACGCCAATTCCCCGCGCCTTTTTGGAATAAGCCCTGGTGTAAACGGCAGCCTTTTTCCAAATAAATAGACTGGTTGGTAAGGACGAAACAGCATTTTGATGGCTATAAAATTTGTTACTCCGCCAATCAAGGCGCCAACGAACACCATAAATCCTGCAGAAATAATTGCTTCCATTTTCATCTTCCTCACTGTGTAATCACATGATTCATTATCAAACATACAATATGATAGCCATTTTACCTAAATCTTTATTATAAAGTCGATCACACTTGTGTGCAAACGGGGTCTTTCATATGTCAAAAATGAACGTCTTTATGATTCCAATGAGCAAAAAAGGTGCCTTTTACATGGAAATTAGCGACTCGCTGCAAAAATCAATCAAGCTTCCGCTCATTCGCCTCTTTTTCTTAAACTGCGGGATGAAAACCATTAAAATAGAATCTTCTTTTTTTAAAAGCGAAACAAAAATCATTTATGCAAGCGAAGAAGTCTTTAAAGCGCTTCACCTCCCGTTAAAATATTTAACCCTTTCTCTTCATTATGACCGTTTTGCCAACACGATCAACCTTGGTCCCGTTATATGTTTACTAACCGATTATGTTAGTGGACAAGATGAAATTCATTTCGGCAACATGGATGATTATTGCAAAGAAATGGCAAACTACAGCAAGGAAAAAGGTGCACTCTTTTATGTTTCGACATTGCCGCTTTTAAATGACGATCAAATGAAAGGATTTTACCTGGCAGAAAATGTTTGGACAATTGCTGATATGCCATTCCCGAACGTCATTTACAATCGGATACGATCAAGAAGATTGGAAGGTTCCAAAAATTTCTTAAATTTAATGGAAACACTCACGATGAACAACATTCCGATCTTTAACCGCCGCTATTTAAATAAATGGGAAATATACAAAATTTTCGCTTCTAATCATTCTCTTCTCCCATATGTCCCGAAAACGGCGCTTTTGACAAAAAAAGCGGAGCTGCAAATATTTCTCCATGATTTTAAAGATGTTTTTATAAAACCGATTCACGGAAGCCACGGAAGAGGAATTATGCGCCTTAAACAAAATGAAAACGGCTTTGAAGTGCGCTTCAGCCATTCAAACGAACCGGCATTATTTTCCTCCTTTGATGAAATGTATGAAAAGCTGCTGCCTTATCTCAAAAAAGAACAACATATCATTCAGGAGACAATCGATTTGGTATCGTATGATCAACGCTGTCTCGATTTCAGACTGCTGTGCCATAAAATTGACCAACAACAATGGAAGGTGACTTCCTCCGTTGCCCGACTTTCGGCGAAAGATCAATTCGTCTCCAATTTGGCTAAAGGCGGAGAACAATGCAACTTGAAAAAAATGTTGTCTGAATGCTTCGACCGCAAAACGTGCTTTCACCTCTATCAAATCCTTCATGAAATTTCTTTAGAAATTGTGAACACCATTTGCCTGGAGGTTGAAGGTGAATACGGGGAATTCGGAATTGACATCGGGATTAGCAAAGATGGAAAACCATGGATATTGGAAGTGAACACAAAACCTTCTAAACGGAATGACATTTCCGAATCAAAAACGATCAGGCCTTCAGCGAAAGCAATCGTCCACTATTGTTTTTCATTAAGCGGTTATGAAATTTAGCAATCTTTCATATAATGCAAAAAACAAACATTAGCGGGGCGGACATTATGGCAGATTCGCTTTTGGCGCTAGGATTTTTAGTCAATCGTCATCATCACGAAAATGCCTATTTCAAACAAATGGCAAACGCCGGAAAAAAGCTTGGTGTACAATTGATAAAGTTCCGGCCAGCCGATATGGATTTATCGTCACGGACATTAACCGGCATCTGTTGGAACGAAGATGCACAGAAATGGGAGAAACATACTGTTCCATTCCCTTCTTTCATTTATGACCGCGCCTTGTACGGGAAAGATGAATCATCACTGGAAAATCGCCTGATTGCTAACAAATTAAAAAAAGATCCAAAGATTTCCTTTCTCAACCATGGCTTGCCGAACAAATGGAAGCAAATTCAAATATTGAAAACTGACCCTTTCATCGCACCGTTTCTTCCCGAAACCAATTTCGCTCGCCATCCGGAACAAGTAGAAGCTTTTTTAGGAAAATATGATTCTTGCATAATGAAACCGTCGGCAGGTTCTGGCGGAAGGGGGATTATCGTTATTCGCAAACATAACGGATCCATCACCCTTTATGAAGGGCAAAATGCCCTTTCGTTCACGCAAATCAATCGATTTTATCAATATTTAGCAAAAAAAATGAACGAACCTTTCATTGTTCAGCCGCTGCTTTCGTTACGAAGCCAAGACGAAAGGCCTTTTGATCTGCGCATTTTATTTCAAAAAAACGAACAAGGATACTGGGCTGTACAAGGAAAAGGGATAAGAATCGGGAAAAGATCTTCTTTTTTGGCAAACTTATCAAAAGGCGCTTCCGTACTCCCGTTTGAACGTTGGAAAAAAAGTCTCCCATCCTATTTGGCGAACTTTTATGATCAAAAAATAACCGTTTTAGGGAACGAACTGCCGAATCGAGTGGAAAAAGCATTTCCTGTAAAATTTGAACTCGGAATTGACATTGGCATTGACTTTGAAAAAAAAACAATCTGGGTTTTGGATATTAATTCAAAACCCGGAAGAAAAGTTGCCCTTTTAGCAGACCCCGCCCGCACCAATAAGGTAATTGAAGCACCTATCCGGTATGCACTTTATTTACAAAGCCAAATGGCAAAACGAAGGTGAAAAAATGATGTATCAAATCCAAATCAAACGACAAATCCATCAAACGGTCATGGTGCCGCAAGCTATCCTTAACCAAAACATTCGATTCATATCATTTGGAAAGCGGAAATCTTCTTGCCGCATCGACGGACATTCAGGCACAGCAAATAACATTTTTGTATCAACGGATATTGCTGAAGCTCTTCTTCTTCCAGAGCGAATCAACATAAAAGCAGTTATTGTCCATGATACACTCATGCTTGGCCCTGTCGTCGGCATCTTCACGGCCGGCTTCTACAAATCGCTTCTTCGTCCCATCGGCTCCCGTTCCATGTTTTTTTCCAAACTCATTACAAACGGTTTTTCAACAGGCGCTTTCTGTTACATTTTCGGCTCCCACCAAATAGAGTGGGACGAAGAATACATAAAAGGTTATACATTTGGCCATACAGGCTGGAGAAGAGCGGCGTTTCCGTTTCCTGACGTCATCTATGACCGGCTGCCAAATCGAAAAGTGGAACGTTTGGCCTTATATCAAAAGATTAAAAAAAAGTTTTCCGAAAATTATTCGATTTCCACGTTTAACCCCGGTTTTTTTAACAAATGGCACATCTACCAATTGCTTATGAAAGATCCGAAAACAAGCAAGTATTTGCCGGTGACTTGCTGTTCTCCGACCATTTCCCAATTGAACGGTCTATTGGATCGCTATCAAATGATTTATTTAAAACCTGCTGATGGAAGCCTTGGGCTGGGGGTGTTTCAATTGGAACGAAGAAACAGCGGCAAAACGATCAGCTGCCGCTTCCACCGCCAGGACGGAAGCATTTGTATTGAACAATACCCGACCGTTGAAATGTTTCTGCACGATCAATTTACAGGTCGATCATTAAATCAATATATTGCTCAGCAAGGAATCTGCCTCCTGCAAACAGAAGAAAAGCCGATTGATTTCCGCGTTCATACAAACAAAAACATAAACGGGGAATGGGTTGTAAGCGCAATGGCCGCCAAGGTCGCCGGTAAAGGAAATATCACGACACATATAAAAAATGGCGGGACTGTGAAATCCCTCAATGAATTAAAACTGCCGATCGATTCCGGCAATCTTGATTTTTTGCTGCGCCAATCAGCTCTCATCATCAGCGAGGTGATTGACTTGTCCATGGAAGGTCAGGTCGGAGAAATTGGCTTTGATTTTGGGATCGATCAATCAGGAAAAATATGGATGTTTGAGGCCAATTCCAAACCTGGGAGATCGATTTTTTTACATAAAGATTTAAAAGAAGCCGATGTTTTAACAATGCGCTTTCCGTTTCAATATGCAGCATATTTAATGAAAAAATCGGTGGAATCCGGGGGGATTTATGCGGATGTGCCGTGAAGCGCTGGTGGGAATTCTCGCGGGAGATGCGAAAGAAGACCGTTTTTTTTACGGAAACGTCCCTCTTTTTAAAGCTATTCAAAAACAACTGCTACAAATGAAAGGCGGCAGTTTTGTTTTTACTCCGTCAAGTTTGCTGACAAATAAAATCAGTGGTTTTCAATATGAACCCGATACAGACCATTGGAAAGCCGCCTCATTTCCCTACCCGGATGTTGTCTACAACCGCTATCCTTTCAGAAAAGAAGAACAAAACTTGGCCAACATTTTCTCCTCTTTAAAAGAACGAAACATCCCATATTTCAACCGCCGCTTTTTCAATAAATGGGAGGTCATCCGCTGCCTTAGAAAAAACGCTGTCCTCTCTTCTCTCATCCCTGACTCGAAGCGGATCACTTCCAAACAGGATCTGTCGGCTTTTCTAAATAATTATCATGCTGTTTATGTCAAACCGGCATTTAGAAGCGAAGGAAAAGGAGTTTTAAAAATCAAGGCTGCCGCCAACGATCATTATGAGCTCTTATCTCATAACCGAATGATCATTAGCAGCTCATTTGAAGAAATTTGGAAGAAAATTGAAAACATCGTATTAAACGAAACGTACATTGTTCAACAGGAGGCAGCCGCCGACTATCTTTTCGGAATGAAATATGATTTGCGGGTGTTCGTTCATTTTCAGCGAAATCAATACAACATTACAGGGATTGGCCTCCGCGCTTCCCGCCATATCACGACGCACACCAAATACGGCGGCATGATTTTACCCTTTTCCATCGTCGAACAGCAGGTAAATATTCAGCATCTACAAGCAATTTGCCATGAAATCGGCAAAACCCTTTCGAACTGTTTTCAATTTGTTGGGGAGTTCTCAATGGATGTCGGTATGGATAAAAAAGGAAACTTTTATCTGTATGAAATCAACTCAAAACCTATGGCCTTTGACGAAAAAGAAATTTTCAACAAGGGAATTGCTCAACTCAGCAGCCTGTTCTTTCTGCTGGCGGAGAAAAAAAACACTAGTTTTCCATTTTAATCCCGATCGCATAATGCCGCCGTTTTTTGAAAAACTTAAAATATGATCGAAAAAAGGAGATGAAGACAGCTCAAATGGAAAAGGACCACCGAAAAAATGACTCCCTTTACGAAGGAAGAGACGAGCTTTTTATGGACATTGACAGAATGATCAATGAAGGCCTTGCTGGCGGAAACGTTCATTCCCGCTACAACATGACCAATATTGAAGAAGCAAGAGATCTTGAAGAAGAGGAACCCCCTTTTCAAACAAAAAGCATGAAAAAGAAAGAATAATTTGCCTGATGTTCAAAACACATCAGGTTTTTTTCGTTATAATGATAAGTACAGGGCTTTCAGAAAAAGGGGAATCATTATGCTGGACAAGTTGAAAAACCGTTATAAAGAAGCGTTTACATCAACCTATCATCCTAATTCTTCCGACTATCGATGGTTTCAAACGGAGCAAAATGAAATATTCGGGATCCACCGCAGCTTTCTGACCGATGAAGAAGAAAAACTGTTATCAGCCCTATTTCAACCTTATCCGATAGATCAGCAAAAAGGAAACAGGTCAAAATGGTTTCATTTCATTTTTGAGCAAAAACCTTTAGAAGAAACTATTCGGAACGTGCGTTTTTACTATTTTTTCACTAATCAAAAAATTGAAGAAAAAGACATTTTTAAAGAAGCTTTTCAAGGCATCATTCACTCTTTTTCCATCGTTTGGCTGAGCGACCAGCACGGGTGGCTGATTCATGAAAACGATAAAGAGCCCGTTTCCAGCGAGGCATTGGCGCAAACAGCCGAGACGGTTGGCGCAGACTTTATGACAGATATTGCAATTTTCATCGGCCAGCTCCATCGGGTCAATGCCAAACTGCCTCGGCTTATCCAAAATGAAATCGCATTGATTGAATTATACAAAAACATTTTTGACGGGGGAAACAAGGCGTTTACATTTTCTGAATTGCTCATTCTTCAATTTATTCATAAAAAGCAAAAGATCCATCCTAAGGAATTTCTTTCGGATTATATTTTGGAAGCGTTTCAAGATGGAGAATTAATGAAAACCATTAAAGTTTTTATTGAAAGCAATTTAAATGTGACCAAAACGGCAAAGAAACTGTTTATGCATCGAAACAGCGTACAATACAGAATTGACAAATTTATTGAATGGACTGGCATTGATGTGCGTCAATTTTGCGATGCCGTTGCCGTTTATTTATTAATCCGCCTTTATGAACATTGATGTTGGCACATTGCACAAAAAAATTGCAAACGATTCATGCAGCATGAATATTTATGGATTCATTGAAATCGTTTACAATAATGTAAACGCAATTCAAAAAAGGAGGAAAACTGATGGCAGAGCTTCGCTTAGAACATATTTACAAAATTTACGATAACAAAGTAACAGCCGTTAAAGACTTTAATCTTCATATTAAAGACAAGGAATTTATCGTCTTTGTCGGTCCTTCCGGCTGCGGAAAATCAACAACTTTAAGAATGATTGCCGGATTAGAAGAAATCTCTAAAGGAGATCTTTATATCGACGGCAAACGGATGAATGACGTCGCACCGAAAGACCGCGACATTGCGATGGTTTTCCAAAACTACGCGCTTTACCCGCATATGAACGTCTATGATAACATGGCTTTTGGCTTAAAACTCCGCAAATTCCCAAAAGACGAGATTGACCGGCGGGTAAAAGAAGCAGCGCGCATCTTGGGGCTTGAACAATATTTAGACCGCAAACCTAAAGCGCTATCAGGCGGTCAGCGCCAGCGTGTGGCATTAGGACGTGCGATTGTGCGCGATGCAAAAGTATTTTTAATGGACGAACCGTTATCGAACCTCGACGCAAAATTGCGGGTGCAAATGCGTTCTGAAATTTCAAAACTTCACCAACGTTTGCAAACAACAACGATTTACGTAACACACGACCAAACGGAAGCGATGACGATGGCTACCCGCCTTGTTGTAATGAAAGACGGCATTATTCAACAAGTCGGTGCTCCGAAAGATGTTTATGAAAAACCAGAAAACGTTTTTGTAGGCGGATTCATCGGCTCTCCCGCCATGAACTTCTTTACAGGGCGCATTTCTGAAGGAAAATTTCATATTGGCGATATTGCGCTGGAAATCCCTGAAGGAAAATTAAAAACATTGCGTGAACATGGATATAACGATAAAGAAGTCATTCTCGGCGTTCGTCCTGAAGATATTCACGATGAACCGATCTTCATTGATTCCTTTAAAGGCTCAGCGGTCCAAGCTGATATTGAAGTTGCCGAACTGATGGGTTCTGAAATTATGCTTTACTCCCAAGTGAACGGCCAAGAATACGTTGCACGTGTCGATTCCCGTTCCAATATTAAACGCGGCGACAGAGTTACACTTGCGTTCGATATGAACAAAGCGCACTTCTTTGACAAAGATACAGAAGTAAGAATTCGTCCAAAAAGTGAAGAAAAAGTGGCGGAAGTTGTTTGAACATGATAAAAACCCGGTAGGTGCCGGGTTTTTTATATTTCTTTTGTTATGCACAACTGCTCCTGTTGGCAGTGACTGCAGTAGAAAAGGTGCACACATTGATGAACCTCCAACGACTGTTCAACACCATCAAACAACTTCATGATGTCAATATCCATATAAGCGCTGTAATCATCAAGATAATCTGTAAGTTTACCCGCGTCCGTTAATATTTTCCCACAGTTTGAACAAGATATAGATGCCTGTTGCAGACCATTGCATAGCGGACAAACATGCATAAATAAAACTCCTCGTATACTAAGTTTCAGAAAGTTTTTTTATCGAATTTCCAGTCCGATACGCTCCTTGACAATCGCATATCTTGGGTGGTTGCCTTTGTGGGAGGGGCGCGCCCCTCCCACAAAGGGTTGAGCGTACCGGGGTT